>NZ_JBEZGQ010000003.1:0-40783 GCF_040650095.1 Actinoplanes sp. NPDC048791
TCGACGACGCGGCCGGCAGCTCCTCCGTGGTCCTCGACGCGCGCGACGCGGCGCGGTTCCGGGGTGACACCGAGCCGGTCGATCCGCGGGCGGGTCACATCCCGGGCGCGCGGAATCTGCCGTGCCGGGAGAATCTCGGCGCCGACGGCCGCTTCCTGCCCGTCGCCGAGCTCCGCGAGCGGTTCGTCGCCGTGGGGGTGGGGGAGGGTGCGGACGTCGTCTCCTACTGCGGTTCAGGCGTGACCGCCTGCCACAACCTGCTCGCCCTGGAGCACGCCGGCCTCGGTGTGGGCCGGCTCTACCCCGGCTCGTGGTCGCAGTACAGCGCGACCGACCGCCCGGCCGCGACCGGCGAGCGCGCTTAGCCCGGCCCGCTCCGCAAGCGGCGGGACCGGACGCGCTCCTAGTCCGGGCGCCCGGCCAGGCCGCGGGCGTCGGAGGCCTCGTCCGGATCCAGCCCCTCGAAACCGGTCAGCTCATGCTGACGCGCCTGCTCTTCGATCCACCGGTTGTGCGCCTCCCACGCGGCCTGCTTACTCGTGCCGAGCGCCGCCCCGATCTGATTCCACGACGCCCCGCTGCCCCGCGCGGACCGCACCATCGCCTGCCGTCCATAGCCGGCCTTGCGGATGACCACCTCACTGAGGGCCAGCAACTCCAGCGCTTCCTCGCGGGACAGCGGCGGGTTGTCGGCGTCCGCCGTCATCGCCGCGAGGGCATCCCGCATCCTCAGCTCGTCGTAACGCGTTGTGGCGGTGGAGAGCGTGTGCTGTTGCTCCAGTTCGTCGGGAGTAGTCATGAATCGCAGTCTTCCGTCAGGTTTCCCTGACGTCAAGCTGGCCTGACAAACCGAAGCGAATTGCGCTCACTTCTCGCGATAAATCGGGCCCAAAGGCCTCAATTTTGTGTGCCCTAACTTCATGAACACCTCAGCCGTTCAGTCAAGATTTCGGGATGTGCGGTTCCGACCCGCCGTTCGGCGGTGTCTGACGTACTCAGCGTGTGGCACCATCATGGAACCCCCACCCCGACTGACACCTTCAGCACAGGAGCCATAGATGTTCACAAAGAAGCTCGGCCGCTTCACCGCCGGCTTGTTCGTGGCGCTCGGTCTGTCATTCGGTGGGTTGCTCGCAACGAATGCCGTGGGCAGCAACGCCACCGTCGCCGCGCCCATCTCCGTGGTCGAGGCCCAGTTCGACTTCGAGTGGCACTGATCGAGGCCGGACCACGGCCGCTTCACTCGACACCACGTCTGGAGCACACCGACCGGTAGGGGCGTTGGATGGCAGGGCGTCAGTCCCCACCGCGGCGATCAGCTGAGTACGTCTGGTTGATCACCGGGACTCTGTCCATCATCACGATCGTCTTCAGCGTCGTGCTCGCCCTGCGCCACGACGACTGGTCCGACTACTGGCTGCTGGCCGTGCTCGGGCTGCCGTTCTTCGTGCTGCTGGGCATGGGCTCGCGGTACATCCAGATCCGCCGGCACGGCGTCGCGCTGGGCCTGATCGAGATTCCGATCGTCATCGGGTTCTTCTTCGCGCCCGCCGTGCTGGTGGTGGCGGTCACCGTGACCGCCATGCTCATCAAGGAGCTACGCCTGCGGGCCGGCGTCGACAAGCTGGCCTTCAACGTCGCCCGCGCCGGCGCGGGCGTCGCCACCGGCGGCATCGTGCTCGAGGTCCTGCCGGAGATCCACGGCACCGGCCCGGGCACCTGGCTGGTGCTCGGCGTCGCGGCCACGGTCACCACGCTGGTGACGCTGCTGGCCATGGTCGCGCTGATGGCAACCCTGCAAGGTGTCCAGGCCGGCCTGGAGATGCTGCGCGTCGCGTGGCCGGGCCTGCTCGCCGCCGAGGTCTGCATCGTCATCGGGCTCGTCTTCATCGTCGCGCTCGACGCCACCTGGTGGTCCGCGTTCCTGCTCTTCGTGCTGGCCGGGGTGCTCAGCCTGGCCTACCGGTCCTACTCGGACTTCCTGCGCCAGCACCACACCCTCGCCGAGCTCTACGAGCTGGCCAACGCGGTGGTCGAGTCCAGCCAGGGGGTCAGCCTCATCGACTCGCTGCTGGTGCGGGCCCGGGCGTTGATGCAGGCCGAGTATGCGACCTTCCGCCTTCCCGAGTCCGGGCGCCATCCCGAGGTCCTGCTGACCTCCAAGGTGGAGGCCCAGGGACTGCTCGACCTCAGCCGCACGCCGCCGGAGCTGACCCGGCGGGCCACCACCGAGCGGCGCAGCGTCGCGGTGGGGTCCCGGCTGGACACCGACCAGGACCTGCTGCCGGCGCTGCAGGAGGCCGGCCTGAAGGACTGCATCGTCGTGCCGCTGCGGTCCGGGCAGGCGGTGATCGGCACCCTCGAGGTGATCAACCGGCTCGGCGATCTCAAACACTTCACCACCACAGACGTACGCGTGGTCGAGACGATCGCCGCGCACGCCGCCGCCGCGGTCGAGAATTCGCGCCTCGTCGAGCGGCTGCGCTACGACGCGTACCACGACCGGCTGACGTCGCTGCCCAACCGCCGGCGGATCACCGACGCGCTCACCGAGTCCGTCAAGATCCGTACCCCCGGTGAGGTGGTGGCGGTCATCCTGTTCGACGTCGACGGGCTGCGTGACGTCAACGAGTCGATGGGGCACGACGCCGGCGACAAGCTGCTCACCGAGGTCGCCGTACGGCTGCGCAAGATCGCCGGCGCGGGTGCGCTCGTCGGGCGGATCGGCGGTGACGAGTTCGTGGTCACGCTGCGGGCGGAGAGCACCGAGGAGACCGTACGGCTGGCCACCGAGATGCGGGAGCAGCTCCGCGGCCCGATGGCCGTCGGCACGCTCACGCTCGACGTGGACACCGCCGCGGGCGTGGCCGTGCAGCCGGACCACGGTGACGACCCCGACGCCCTGCTGCGCCGGGCCGAGCTGGCTGCCAACGCGGCCAAGGCGCTGCCGTACGGCGTCCAGCTCTTCCACCCCGCGCTGGAGTCCCGGGCCGTGCGCCGCCTGGGCCTGGCCGCCGATCTGCGCCGCGCTCTGGACTCCGGCGAGCTCGAGGTGCACTTCCAGCCGAAGGTAACCATCCAGGACCGGCACCTGATCGGGGTCGAGTGCCTGGCGCGCTGGCAGCACCCGGCGCACGGGGAGGTGTCCCCGGAGGACTTCGTCGCGGTCGCCGAGCACACCGGTCAGTTGCACCGCCTGACCGAGGTGGTGCTCACCGCGGGCCTGCGGCACTGCCGGGAGTGGGCCGACGCCGGCCGGCCGCTCTCCATCGCGGTGAATCTGTCCGCGCGCACCCTGCTGGACCCGCGCTTCCCCGACCAGGTGCACGAGCTGCTCAAGCAATACCGGGTGCCGCCGCAGCAGGTGACCTTCGAGATCTCCGAGCCCAGCATGCTCGGCGAGATCGAACGGGCCCTGCCGACCCTGTACAGGCTGCGCGACCTCGGTGTCCGGCTCTCGGTCGACGACTTCGGCACGGGCGCCTCCTCGCTGTCCTACCTGCGGCAGCTGCCGGTGCACGAGGTGAAGATCGACGACAGCTTCGTGCAGGGCATGGCGACCGACTCCGGCGATCTGGCGATCGTCCGGGCGGTGGTCGGGCTGTCCCGCGAGTTCGGGCTCACCGTGGTCGCCGAGGGCGTGGAGAGCGAGCTCACCTTCGATCTGCTGGCCGAGATGGGCTGTGAGATCGGGCAGGGCTACTTCTTCAGCCGGCCGCTGCCGGTGGAGCGGCTGAACACCTGGCTCAGCGCCCAGACCGAGCCGGAGGAGACACCGACCGGCGAGGTGCGCCGCTTGCGGGCCGTCGGATGACAGGCCGCTGACCAGCGATTTCGCCACACCGGGGAGGCGATTTCACCTGGGCTGGCCAGCCGTGTAAGCTTCTGTCTGCGCATCACGCGAGAGATCGCGCGCGCCCCCTTAGCTCAGTCGGCAGAGCGTCTCCATGGTAAGGAGAAGGTCTACGGTTCGATTCCGTAAGGGGGCTCCAACCGGGTTCGTCCTTCGCCCTCGCCAAGATCGGTGAGGGCGTTCGATCGTGAGCCTGGCGCGGCGGTGTAGCTCAGATGGCAGAGCAAGCGGCTCATAATCGCTGTGTCGCCGGTTCAAGTCCGGCCACCGCTACTCATCCGGGACCCGTCCCGGATGCCGTACGAACCCGGGCATCCGTCCGCCGGTTTTGCATGTCCGCGTGACTAGCGTCTACGCTGGTATGTCGTATGTGAATCCCGTTAGCAGGAAGGCACCCCGCCGTGGCCAAGGCGACCGACGTCCGTCCCAAGATCACCTTGGCGTGTACGGAGTGCAAGGAGCGGAACTACATCACCCGTAAGAACCGCCGCAACGACCCGGACCGCATCGAGCTGAAGAAGTTCTGCCCCCGGGACGGCAAGCACACCCTGCACCGCGAGACCCGCTGATCTTTCGTACGACGGCGTGGCGGTGACCCTCCGGGGTCGCCGCCACTTCTGTTTACCCGGGCAGTGACGGGCAGGTAGTTTCGCCTCATGCCCCTCGACCAGTCCTTTGTCGGCCGCAGCTGGCCGGCCACCGCGCCCTATCTCGTGGGCCGCGAGAAGATCCGCGAGTTCGCCGCCGCGATCGGTGCCACCGACGCCGAGTATCACGACCCGGAGGCTGCTCGCGCGGCCGGCTATCCCGACGTGGTGGCCCCGCCCACCTTCCCGGTCGTGATCACCATGGCGGCCAGCCGGCAGATCGTCGCGGACCCGGCCCTCGGCCTGGACTACAGCCGGGTGGTGCACGGCGACCAGAAGTTCGCCTACACCCGCCCGGTGGTGGCCGGCGACTCCCTCGTCTGTGTGAACACGGTGGACGAGATCACCTCGCGGGGCGGTCACGACTTCCTGACCACCCGCACCGAGGTCACCACCGAGGCCGGCGAGCCGGTCGTCACGGTCTGGTCCAAGCTCGTCCAGCGCGGGGAGAACTGATCATGACGGACACGCTGCCCACCCAGACGTTCACGGTCACCCGGCTCGACCTGGTCCGCTACTGCGGCGCCTCCGGCGACTTCAACACGATCCACTGGAGCGACCGGATCGCCAAGAGCGTCGGCCTGCCCGGCGTCATCGCCCACGGGATGTACACGATGGCTCTCGCCGGCCGCGCGGTCACGGCGTGGGCCGGTGCGCCCGACGCGGTCGTCGAGTTCGGCGTGCGGTTCAGCCGGCCGGTGCCGGTGCCGGACACCGACGAGGGCACCGAAGTGGTGATCAGCGGGGTGATCAAGGAGGTCACCGACGACGGGCTGACCAAGCTGGAACTGACCGCGACCTGCGGCGGCGAGAAGGTGCTGTCGCTCGCGAGGGCCACCATCCGCAAGAGGTAGGCCCGGGTTGGGAATCACGCGGACCTACCCGTACACTGGTCCGCCGTGGGGTAGTGAACCCTGCCTTTCGCGCTGCGACGGGCAGGATGCCTCACAAAGGGGTGTAGCTCAATTGGCAGAGCAGCGGTCTCCAAAACCGCAGGCTGCAGGTTCAAGTCCTGTCACCCCTGCGCACCGATCGGCCCAGTAACCGGACCGGCCCCATGGCCGGTTCGCCCGGCGGCGGGCGGCCGGCTTGACCGACCGCCGCATACGGCGCCGATGCGACATCCCATCGACGACGGAAGAGGGCGGAAGTGGCCGAGAGGAAGCGACCCGGTGACGACGCTGCAGGCGACCGCCCCGAGGATGAGGCCTACACCGACAGCGACGTCCAGGACGACGCCGTCGAGGCGGCCGACGAGTCCGAGAGCCGTGGCGGCGACAAGGCCGAGTCCGGCAGCGTGTCGACCAGGCGTGAGGGCCGGCGCGGTGGCAACCGCATCGGCGGTTTCTTCCGCGAGGTCGTCAGCGAGCTGCGTAAGGTCATCTGGCCGACCCGCAAGGAACTGCTGACCTACACGGGCGTCGTGATCGCCTTCGTCACCGTGATGACCACCATCGTGGCGCTCCTGGATTACGGGTTCGGCAAGGCCATCCTGGCGACGTTCGGCAACTGAAGCTGAGAGTTACGGAAGTGAGCAAGCGTGCCTGAGTACGACGACGAGACCGCCCTGGCCGCCGACGAGCAGTCCGCGGTCGCGACGGCGGACGATGCCGAGTCGGTCGAGGCCGCCAGCGAAGAGCCAGCCGCCGAGGTGGAAGCCCCGGAGGCGGACGAGAACTACGACCCGGTCGCCGAGCTGCGGCAGAAGCTGCGCTACGCCCCCGGCGACTGGTACGTGGTGCACTCGTACGCCGGTTACGAGAACAAGGTCAAGACCAACCTCGAGACCCGGATCACGAGCCTCGACATGGAGGAGTTCATCTTCCAGGTCGAGGTGCCGACCCGCGAAGAGGTCGAGGTCAAGAACGGCAAGCGCCTCCAGGTGCAGAACAAGGTCTTCCCCGGCTACATCCTGGTCCGGATGGATCTCACCCCCGAGTCGTACTCGTGTGTGCGCAACACGCCCGGGGTGACCGGCTTCGTGGGTGCGACCGACCGGGTGGACCGCCCGGCGCCGCTCTCGCTCGACGAGGTGCTCAAGTGGCTCGCCCCGGCCGTCGAGGCCGAGGAGAAGAAGGCCAAGCCCGAGGTCCGCGTGCTGGACTTCGAGGTCGGCGACTCGGTCACCGTCACGGACGGCGCCTTCGCGTCGCTGCCGGCCTCGATCAGTGAAATTAATGCCGACCAGCAGAAGTTGAAGGTACTGGTCTCCATCTTCGGTCGCGAGACGCCGGTGGAGCTCAACTTCAACCAGGTCGCCAAGATCTAGTTCACAGACGGAAGTCGTGGGAGGGGCGCGAACGGCGCGTCCCGCCATCTACCACAGGAGTAAGAGAGACATGCAGCGCAGCAAGGCGTACCGCAAGGCAGCTGAGCAGATCGACCTCAACGCGCTCTACGCGCCGGCCGAGGCTGTCAAGATCGCCAAGAACGCCAGCCCCACCAAGTTCGACGCCACGGTCGAGGTCGCGATGCGCCTCGGCGTGGACCCGCGTAAGGCCGACCAGATGGTCCGCGGCGTGGTCAACCTGCCGCACGGCACCGGCAAGGTCTCCCGGGTGATCGTCTTCGCCCAGGGCGCCAAGGCCGAGGAGGCCGTGGCGGCCGGCGCCGACGAGGTCGGCACGGACGAGCTCGTCGCCCGCATCCAGGGTGGCTGGCTCGACTTCGACGCCGCGATCGCCACCCCGGACCAGATGGCCAAGATCGGCCGGATCGCCCGGATCCTCGGCCCCCGTGGCCTCATGCCCAACCCGAAGACCGGCACGGTCACCATGGATGTGACCAAGGCGGTCAACGACATCAAGGGCGGCAAGATCACCTTCCGGGTGGACAAGCACTCCAACCTGCACCTGATCATCGGCAAGGCCTCGTTCTCCGAGGAGCAGCTGGTGGAGAACTACGGCGCGGTCCTCGACGAGGTCCTGCGGGCCAAGCCGTCCGCGGCCAAGGGCAAGTACCTCAAGAAGGTCACCGTCAGCACCACCATGGGCCCCGGCGTGCCGGTCGACCCGAACGTCGTCAAGAACCTGCGCGGCGACAACGCCGACGCCTGACGCATCCACAGGAAGCCCCCGGGGATCTCCCCGGGGGCTTTCTTTGTGCCAAGCTGTCCGGCGTGCGATTCGACCAGGTCTGGTTCCGGTACGCACGCCGGGCCGGGTGGACCCTGCGGACGGTGGACGCCACTGTCGAGCCCGGCTCCACCGTGGTCGTGCTCGGCCGCAACGGCGCCGGCAAATCGACGCTGCTCCAGCTCGCCGCCGGAGTGCTGCGCCCGGGCCGAGGCGCTGTGCGGGAGCGGCCGTCGATCGTCGGCTGGGTCCCCGAGCGCTTCCCGGCCGACCAGCCCTTCACCGCCGGGCAATATCTGACGCGGATGGCGGCCCTGCGCGGGCTGCGCGGCACCGCCCGGGTCGAGCACTGGGTCGAGCGCCTCGGCCTCGCCGAGCACCGTCACACCCGGCTGGCCGACCTCTCCAAGGGCACGGCGCAGAAGGTCGGCCTGGCCCAGGCCCTGCTCATCACTCCTGGCCTGCTGGTGCTGGACGAGCCGTGGGAGGGCCTTGACTCCGTCGCCCGCACGCTGATCCCGCACATCGTCGGTGAGGTCACCGCGGCCGGGGGAGCGGTGCTGGTCAGCGACCACCGCGGCGAGATCGCCGGCCTGCCGGACGCGGTCCACTGGACGGTGGCCGACGGCGCCGTCCACGTCGACGCGGCGCCTGACCCGTCCGGTGACCGCGACGAGGTCGTGTCCGGCAACGCCGTCCATCTCGACTCGGCGGCCGACCTGGCCGGTGACCGCGACGAGGTCGTGGTCGAAGTCGCCGTCCGCCGGGCGAACGCCGACGAGACGGTGGCCCGGCTGCGTGCCGACGGTCACCGTGTCCTGGGGGTACGCCGACCCGGCCGCGCACCGGCAGACGGGGAGGCGGCCCGGTGACCGCCCTCGTCCGCATGCGCCTCACCGCCTTCGTACGCGGCGGTCGTGCCCTGGCCCCGCTGATCGCCGCCCTGGCCCTGCTCGGCGTCATCCACGGCGGCGGCCAGTCACCGGCCGCCCCGGCCTACGGCTACTCCGCCGTGATGCTCTTCCCGGTGCTGGCCTGGCAGGCCAAACTCGTGCTGGACACCGAGCCGGACGGCCAGCGGCGGTTGGCCCGCCTCGCCGTCGGCGCCCGCCGCGAGGCAGCAGCCGGACTGCTGGCCGCCACGATCCTGGGTCTGGGGTTCTGCGTCGTGGCTCTGCTCGTGCCGTGGTGGCCGTTCCACGCCATCAGCTCCCCGGAGCCCGGTTCCGCCGAGCCGTCCCTGGCGGCCGGCATCGCGCTCGGCGTCCTGGCTCATCTGCTGGCAGTGCCCGCCGCTGTGGCGCTCGGTGCCCTGGCCAGCCGAGCCGTGACCCGGACGGTCCGTAACGGCCTCATCGTGCTGGTGACCGGTTCCGTGCTGGTGGTCGTGCTCGGTCTGAGCGGCTCGGTCGCCCCGTGGCTGGTGCCGCCGGTGATGGCGACGGCGCGTGCGCTGAGCGCCGACCAGCTGCCCCCGGCGGGGACGTTCTGGCTGCTCGGCGGCTGGACGACGCTGTGGTGCGCGGTTGCCTTCGGTGGTTACGGGCGTCTGCGCCGCAGCCGCTCATGACGGTGATTTGGAGGTAGCGCTCGCGCTCGCGTACAGTTTGCCGAGAAGTTCCACCCATAGACCGCTGGTCGTCGCCCTTCCTGTCCTGGACGGAAGTGGCGGTCGAAGGTCCCGCAGCATTCGGGCGGCCCGCGCAGGGGAGAACGGTTCGTGATCATGTCGACGCGGCAACGCGTCCATGTCCCGCCCCGTGCGCCCTGCGCCGGGGCGTTTCTCGTGCTCGGGCTCGCTGAGAAGTTCCGGCCAGCGGCTGAGCACTGAGAGAGGAGGGACATGGCGGACAAGCCGGTCCGGGCCGACAAGGCCTCTGCCGTCGCCGAGCTCACGGAGAACTTCCGTAACTCCGCGGCCACCCTGCTGACCGAGTACCGCGGCCTCACGGTTTCCGAGATCACCGAGCTGCGGCGCTCGCTGGGCAACGACACCAAGTACTCCGTGTCGAAGAACACGCTCGCCAAGCGGGCGGCGACCGACGCGGGTATCGAGGGCCTCGACACGCTGTTCACCGGTCCTACCGCGCTCGCCTTCGTGGGCGGGGACCCGGTCGAGGCGGCCAAGGGCCTTCGTGCCTTCGCCAAGGCCCACCCCGTCCTGATCATCAAGGGCGGCGTCTTCGAGGGCAAGGCCGTCTCGGCCGAAGAGGTCAGCAAGATCGCCGACCTCGAGTCCCGTGAGGTGCTGCTGGCGAAGCTCGCCGGCGCCATGAAGGGCAACCTGACCAAGGCGGCGGCCACGTTCCAGGCCCCGCTCGCCCAGGTCGCCCGCCTGGCCGCGGCTCTGCAGGACAAGCGCGCACAGGACGGTTCCGCCGAGGCCTGATCAGGCCGCGCGGAAGTTCGACTTTCCATTCACAGAAACAACGAAAGGTTGCCAGACATGGCGAAGCTCAGCACCGACGAGCTGCTTGACGCGTTCAAGGAAATGACGCTGATCGAGCTGTCCGAGTTCGTGAAGCAGTTCGAAGAGGTCTTCGAGGTCACCGCGGCCGCGCCGGTCGCCGTCGCCGCCGCCGGTGGCGCTGCTGCCCCGGCCGAGGCCGAGGCCGAGAAGGACTCGTTCGACGTCGTCCTCGAGGGTGACGGTGGCAAGAAGATCCAGGTCATCAAGGTCGTGCGTGAGCTGACCGGCCTGGGCCTCAAGGAGGCCAAGGACGCCGTCGAGGCCGCCCCCAAGGCGATCCTCGAGGGTGTCAACAAGGAGAAGGCCGAGGCCGCCAAGGCCAAGCTCGAGGGCGAGGGCGCCAAGGTCACCCTCAAGTGACCTGAGCTCCACCGCTTTACCTCGGCGCAGGCGAGGACCCGCAAGGGTCCTCGCCTGCCCTGTTTCCGGACGATGAAATCCCTGGTCAGAGGCGGTTTCGCCGGCCGTCGGATGGCTGACGGACAAATGTGGCCAGCCCCCGCTTTTCGTACGCTAAAGTCGCTATGCCACGTCCGGTGGACGACGGCGCAGGACCGACCCGTGGCGGAACCCTTGACTGTGTGTCCGCTGACAGGCACGCTGGCATCAGCAAGTTTCCGCGCTTGCGACAGCCGTCCTGTGGGTACACCCGCTTCAACCGGGTTCTCACAGACCGGCACCCGAGGGAGAGACGCCGCGTTCCGAGCGGCCCCGCACGAGGCACTGACCATGAAGGCGCAGGTCAGAGGCCGCGGGGACACCGTTCCGCAGGCCCCCTCCGGTGTGGGCTGGACAGCGGTTAGCCGAGCGGCTACACTGCTAGTTTGCGCTGCCTTCTGTCATGAGCCCTGCAGGAACATCGATCCGGATGATTTCCTGGGGGTTCATTGGAGTGCACGCACACAAGTGACGCAGACAGTTGCATCAGCAGCTCAGCCGCATCAGCAGCACCGGTCCTCGGAAGGACGCATCTTGGCAGCTTCCCGCCCTGCGAAGACCAGTCGTACGTCGAGCGCTTACGCTCCCCGCCGTATCTCGTTCGGCAGGATCGATGAGCAACTCGAAGTCCCCAACCTCCTCGCCCTCCAGACGGAGTCCTTCGACTGGTTGGTCGGGAACGAGGCTTGGCAGACGCGCTCTACGGACGATCCACATGCCCACTCGGGCCTCGCAGAGATCCTCGAAGAGATCAGTCCCATTGAGGACTTCTCCGGCACCATGTCGCTGTCCTTCTCAGCGCCGCGCTTCGACGAGGTCAAGGCCTCTATCGAAGAGTGCAAGGAGAAGGACCTGACCTACTGCGCACCGCTGTTCGTGACCGCGGAGTTCACCAACAACACCACTGGCGAGATCAAGAGCCAGACGGTGTTCATGGGTGACTTCCCGATGATGACCCCCAAGGGGACGTTCGTCATCAACGGCACCGAGCGCGTCGTGGTGAGTCAGCTCGTCCGCTCGCCGGGCGTGTACTTCACCAAGGAGCCGGACAAGACCTCCGACCGTGACCTCTCCAGCGTCAAGGTCATTCCGAGCCGGGGTGCCTGGCTCGAGTTCGACATCGACAAGCGCGACACCGTCGGTGTCCGCATCGACCGCAAGCGCCGGCAGGCCGTCACCGTCCTGCTGAAGGCGATCGGTTGGTCGGCGGACCAGATCCGGGAGCGGTTCGGCTGGTCCGAGCTGCTCATGACGACGCTCGAGAAGGACCACATCGGCGGGCAGGACGAGGCCCTGCTCGACATCTACCGCAAGCTCCGTCCCGGCGAGCCCCCGACGCGTGAGAACGCGCAGACCCTGCTCGACAACCTCTTCTTCAACCCGAAGAGGTACGACGTCGCCAAGGTCGGCCGGTACAAGTTCAACAAGAAGCTCGACATCGACGTCCCGATCGTCCGGGGCACGCTGACCGAGGAAGACATCGTCAAGACCGTGGACTACCTCTGCCGGCTGCACGCCGGTGAGGAGGGCTACGAGGCCGACGACATCGACCACTTCGGCAACCGGCGCCTGCGCACCGTGGGCGAGCTCATCCAGAACCAGGTCCGCGTGGGCCTGTCCCGGATGGAGCGCGTCGTCCGCGAGCGCATGACGACCCAGGACGTCGAGGCGATCACGCCGCAGACCCTGATCAACATCCGCCCCGTGGTGGCGGCGATCAAGGAGTTCTTCGGCACGTCGCAGCTGTCGCAGTTCATGGACCAGACCAACCCGCTGGCGGGCCTGACCCACCGGCGCCGGCTGAGCGCGCTCGGCCCCGGTGGTCTGTCCCGTGAGCGGGCGGGCTTCGAGGTCCGTGACGTGCACCCGTCCCACTATGGCCGGATGTGCCCGATCGAGACGCCGGAAGGCCCGAACATCGGCCTGATCGGTGCCCTCTCGACGTTCGCGCGGGTCAACCCGTTCGGATTCATCGAGACCCCGTACCGCAAGGTGGAGAACGGCCGGGTCACCGACCAGGTCGACTACCTCACCGCGGACGAGGAGGACCGCTTCGTCAAGGCGCAGGCCAACGCGACGCTGGCGTCCGACGGCACCTTCGCGCAGGATCGCGTCCTGGTCCGCCGTAAGGGCGGTGAGGTCGACTACGTGCCCGGCACCGAGGTCGACTACATGGACGTCTCGCCGCGGCAGATGACCTCGGTCGCGACGGCGATGATCCCGTTCCTCGAGCACGACGACGCCAACCGCGCCCTGATGGGTGCGAACATGCAGCGTCAGGCCGTTCCGCTGGTCAAGGCCGAGGCGCCGCTGGTCGGCACGGGCATGGAATACCGTGCCGCGGTCGACGCCGGCGACGTGGTCGTGGCCGAGGTCGGCGGTCTGGTCGAGGACCTGTGCGCCGACTACGTGACGGTGCACCAGGACGACGGCCACCGCCGGACCTACCTGCTGCACAAGTTCCGTCGCAGCAACGCCGGCTCCTGTGTCAACCAGAAGCCCGTCGTCTTCGAAGGCGACCGGGTCGAGGCCGGCCAGGTCATCGCCGACGGTCCGTGCACCGACGAAGGGGAGATGGCCCTCGGCCGGAACCTGCTCGTCGCGTTCATGTGCTGGGAAGGCCACAACTACGAGGACGCGATCATCCTGTCGCAGCGCCTCGTGCAGCAGGACGTCCTCACCTCGATCCACATCGAGGAGCACGAGGTCGACGCCCGCGACACCAAGCTCGGCCCGGAAGAGATCACCCGCGACATCCCCAACGTCAGCGAGGAAATGCTCGCCGACCTGGACGAGCGCGGCATCATCCGGATCGGTGCCGAGGTCGTGCCCGGCGACATCCTGGTCGGCAAGGTCACGCCCAAGGGCGAGACCGAGCTGACCCCGGAGGAGCGGCTGCTGCGCGCGATCTTCGGTGAGAAGGCCCGGGAGGTCCGGGACACCTCGCTGAAGGTGCCGCACGGCGAGACCGGCACGGTCATCGGTGTCCGTACGTTCTCGCGGGAGGACGGCGACGAGCTGCCCCCCGGCGTGAACGAGCTGGTCCGGGTCTACGTCGCCCAGAAGCGCAAGATCCAGGACGGTGACAAGCTCGCCGGCCGGCACGGCAACAAGGGCGTCATCTCCAAGATCCTGCCGATCGAGGACATGCCGTTCCTGGAGGACGGCACCCCGGTCGACATCGTGCTCAACCCGCTGGGTGTGCCCTCGCGCATGAACATCGGCCAGGTCCTGGAGACCCACCTCGGGTGGATCGCCAAGACGGGCTGGGAGGTCGAGGGCGAGGACGCCGACTGGAAGCGCCAGCTGCGCGCCATCGAGGCCCACGAGTCGCCGAAGGACAGCAACGTGGCGACCCCGGTCTTCGACGGTGCCCAGGAGGACGAGATCAAGGGCCTGCTGGAGTCGACCCTGCTCAACCGCGACGGTAAGCGGCTGGTCAACGGCGACGGCAAGGCGCAGCTCTTCGACGGTCGTTCCGGTGAACCGCTGCCGGACCCGATCTCGGTGGGCTACGTCTACATCCTGAAGCTCAACCACCTGGTCGACGACAAGATCCACGCGCGGTCCACCGGCCCGTACTCGATGATCACGCAGCAGCCGCTGGGTGGTAAGGCGCAGTTCGGTGGCCAGCGCTTCGGTGAGATGGAGTGCTGGGCGATGCAGGCCTACGGTGCGGCCTACGCACTGCAGGAACTGCTCACCATCAAGTCCGACGACGTACTCGGCCGCGTGAAGGTCTACGAGGCGATCGTCAAGGGCGAGAACATCCCGGAGCCGGGAATCCCCGAGTCCTTCAAGGTGCTTCTCAAGGAGCTCCAGTCGCTGTGCCTGAACGTCGAGGTGCTCTCCAGCGACGGTGTTGCCCTGGAGATGCGCGAGACGGACGACGAGGTCTTCCGGGCCGCGGAAGAACTCGGCATCGACCTGTCCCGGCGCCCGAACGAGGGCGTCAGCAGCGTCGAAGAGATCTGACGGAGAGCGTCCCCGGCGGTCCGGCCCACTGCAAGGTGAGCCGAGCGCCGGGGACGCCCCCGCCGGCCTGGAATTTATCCGAGCAACGAAACACGAGGGATAGTCCAAGTGCTCGACGTCAACTTCTTCGACGAGTTGCGTATCGGCCTTGCTACCGCTGACGACATCCGGCAGTGGTCTCACGGCGAGGTCAAGAAGCCCGAGACGATCAACTACCGCACGCTCAAGCCCGAGAAGGACGGACTCTTCTGCGAGAAGATCTTCGGTCCTCAGCGGGACTGGGAGTGCTACTGCGGCAAGTACAAGCGGGTCCGGTTCAAGGGCATCATCTGTGAGCGCTGCGGCGTCGAGGTGACCCGGTCCAAGGTCCGTCGTGAGCGCATGGGTCACATCGAGCTGGCCGCGTCGGTCACGCACATCTGGTACTTCAAGGGTGTGCCGAGCCGGCTGGGCTACCTGCTCGACCTGGCGCCCAAGGATCTCGAGAAGATCATCTACTTCGCCTCGTACGTGATCACGAGCGTGGACGCCGAAGCGCGTCACCGCGACATGTCCACGGTCGAGAACGAGATCTTCGCCGAGAAGCGGCAGTCCGAGAACAGCCGTGACTCCGAGATCGAGAAGCGCGCCGGCAAGCTCGAGCAGGACCTTGCCGAGCTGGAGGCCGAGGGGGCCAAGGCGGACGTGCGCCGCAAGGTCAAGGAGGCCGGCGAACGCGAGATGCGCCAGATCCGTGACAAGGCGCAGCGCGAGATCGACCGCCTGGACGAGGTGCTCGACACCTTCCGCAAGCTCGACAGCAAGCAGCTGGTCACCGACGAGCTGCTCTACCGCGAGCTGCGCGACCGCTTCGGTGAGTACTTCACCGGTGGCATGGGTGCCGAGGCGATCAAGGCGCTGCTGCAGAACATGGACCTCGACGCCGAGGCCGAGTCGCTGCGCGAGACCATTCGCAGCGGCAAGGGCCAGCGGAAGATCCGTGCGCTCAAGCGCCTCAAGGTCGTCGCGGCGTTCCTGAACACCCGCAACTCGCCGCTCGGCATGGTCCTGGACTGCGTCCCGGTCATCCCGCCGGACCTGCGCCCGATGGTGCAGCTCGACGGTGGCCGCTTCGCCACGTCCGACCTGAACGACCTCTACCGCCGTGTGATCAACCGGAACAACCGGCTCAAGCGGCTGATCGACCTCGGCGCCCCCGAGATCATCGTCAACAACGAGAAGCGGATGCTGCAGGAGGCCGTCGACGCACTGTTCGACAACGGCCGCCGCGGCCGGCCGGTCACCGGCCCGGGTAACCGTCCGCTGAAGTCGCTGTCCGACATGCTCAAGGGCAAGCAGGGCCGGTTCCGTCAGAACCTGCTCGGCAAGCGCGTCGACTACTCCGGCCGTTCCGTCATCGTCGTCGGCCCCCGGCTCAAGCTGCACCAGTGCGGCCTGCCGAAGCAGATGGCGCTGGAGCTGTTCAAGCCGTTCGTGATGAAGCGCCTGGTGGATCTCAACCACGCGCAGAACATCAAGTCGGCCAAGCGCATGGTCGAGCGGCAGCGCGCGGTCGTGTGGGACGTCCTGGAAGAGGTCATCAGCGAGCACCCGGTGCTGCTGAACCGCGCACCGACGCTGCACCGTCTGGGCATCCAGGCCTTCGAACCGCAGCTGGTCGAGGGCAAGGCGATCCAGATCCACCCGCTCGTCTGTACGGCGTTCAACGCCGACTTCGACGGTGACCAGATGGCGGTGCACGTGCCGCTGTCGGCCGAGGCGCAGGCCGAGGCCCGGATCCTGATGCTGTCGTCGAACAACATCCTCAAGCCGGCCGACGGCAAGCCGGTCACCATGCCCACCCAGGACATGGTCATCGGGCTCTACTACCTGACGCACCTCACCAAGGGTGCGAAGGGTGAGGGCCGGACGTTCAGCTCGGACGCCGAGGCCCGGATGGCGTTCGACAACGGCGAGCTGCACCTGCAGGCGCTCGTGAAGATCCGCCTGCCCGAGGTGCTCGAGGTTGACAACGGCGCCGGCGCCCCCACCTGGGAGCGTCCGGAGGGCTGGGAGTCGGGCGACAAGCTGACCGTGGAGACCACCCTGGGACGGGTGCTCTTCAACGAGACGCTGCCGCCGGGCTACCGCTACGTCAACTACGAGATCCGCAAGGGTCAGCTCTCCGCGATCGTCAACGACCTCGCCGAGCGCTTCCCCAAGGTCGCCCTGGCGGCGACCCTGGACGCGCTCAAGGAGGCCGGTTTCCACTGGGCTACCTGGTCCGGTGTGACGATCGGTATGGGCGACGTCGTCGCCCCGCCGCGCAAGCCGGAGATCATCGCCCGCTACCAGGGTGAGGCCGACCGCATCGACAAGCAGTACCAGCGTGGCCTGATGACCGCCGAGGAACGTCGCGGCGAGCTCATCGACATCTGGACCAACGCGACCAAGGACATCTCGAAGGAGATGGAGACGGCGCTGCCGCAGGAGAACCCGCTCTGGGTCATGATCAACTCCGGCGCCCGCGGTAACCTCCTCCAGCTCCGGCAGATCGCCGCGATCCGTGGTCTGGTGGCCAACCCCAAGGGCGAGATCATCCCGCGCCCGATCACCTCGTCGTACCGCGAGGGTCTGACCGTGCTGGAGTACTTCATCTCCACGCACGGTGCCCGTAAGGGTCTGGCCGACACCGCGCTGCGTACCGCCGACTCGGGTTACCTGACCCGGCGTCTGGTGGACGTCTCGCAGGACGTCATCATCCGCGAGGAGGACTGCGGCACCGACCGCGCGATCCCGATGCAGGTGGCGGACCGCGAGCCGGACGGCACCCTCGCTGTGCACACGCACGCCGAGACCGGCGTGCACGCCCGGACGCTGGCCGACGACATCGACGACGCCCAGGGCAACCGGGTGGTGTCGCGTGGCGACGACCTCAACTCGATCATGGTCGACAAGCTGGTCGCGGCCGGCGTGGAGACGGTCCGGGTGCGCAGCGTCCTGACCTGTGAGTCGAAGCTGGGTGTGTGTGCGGCCTGCTACGGCCGTTCGCTGCCGACCGGCAAGGCGGTCGACATCGGCGAGGCCGTCGGCATCATCGCGGCCCAGTCCATCGGTGAGCCCGGTACGCAGCTGACGATGCGTACCTTCCACACCGGTGGTGTCGCGGGTGAGGACATCACCCAGGGTCTGCCGCGTGTGCAGGAGATCTTCGAGGCCCGCGTGCCGAAGGGCAAGGCGCCCATCGCCGACACCCCCGGCCGCATCCGCATCGAGGACGGCGAGCGCTCGCGGAAGATCATCGTGATCCCGGACGACGGCAGCGAGGAGATCGTGTACGACAAGATCTCCAAGCGCGTCAAGCTGCGGGCCCACGACGGCGACCACGTGGCGGTCGGCGAGAAGCTCACCGAGGGCACCATCGATCCGCACGAGCTGCTGCGCATCATGGGTCCGCGGGCGGTCCAGGTCCACCTGACCAGTGAGGTCCAGGAGGTCTACCGCTCGCAGGGTGTGCTCATCCACGACAAGCACATCGAGATCATCATCCGCCAGATGCTCAAGCGGGTCACGGTCATCGATTCCGGCGCGACCGAGTTCCTGCCGGGCGTGCTGGTCGACCGGGCGCTCTTCGAGTCGGAGAACCGCCGGCTCGTGGGCGAGGGTGGCGAGCCCGCCGCCGGTCGTCCGGTGCTGATGGGTATCACCAAGGCCTCGCTGGCGACCGACTCCTGGCTCTCGGCGGCCTCCTTCCAGGAGACCACCCGGGTGCTCACCGACGCTGCGATCAACTCGCGCAGCGACTCGCTGGTGGGCCTCAAGGAGAACGTCATCATCGGCAAGCTCATCCCGGCCGGTACGGGCATCAGCAAGTACCGCAACATCCGGGTCGAGCCGACCGAGGAGGCCAAGGCGAAGGTGTACTCGATGACCGGGTACCCCGAGACCGACTACGGCTTCGGGCCGGCCAGCGGGCAGGCTGTGCCGCTGGACGACTTCGACTTCGGGTCGTACCGCTAAGGGTTCTGCTCTCCACCGTTGGGCGGTCGCGCTTCGATGCGCGGCCGCCCTTCGGCGTTCCTAAGATGAAGGGGTGACGTATCCCGCGATGACCGCACCCACCCGGCACCCGATGGATCCCGAACCGGCGCCGTCGACCAAGGCCCGGGCGGTCTTCGCGCTGGGGGTCGTGGCGTTGCTGACCGGGGCGCTGGTCGGCGGCGTGATTCCCGCCACGGTCGCCCTGGTCCTGGCCCGGCAGGTCCGGCGCCAGGCCTACGCCGCCGGCGGCTATCTCCTCGGGGCCGCCTGGGTCCGCCGCGGAGAGCGGCTGGCCTGGGCCGGGATAGTGCTGGCGCTGACCGCGCTGGTCGTCGCGTCGATCGCCGGCCTGCTGCACCTGGCCGGCACGACCGGCGGCCAGGACTTCGACTCCAACACCGACTGAGCGCCCGGTAGCGGCCCCAGGGCTGCGCCGGACCACGTTCGGGTGACATGCTCGAAGATCCAGGGGTACGCGGCGAGAGGGACGGTCCGGTGACGCAGCAACCAGGTTCGTGGCCACCGGCCGGACAGCCGGTGTCGATGGCCGGCCCGCCCCCGCCGGCGCTGCTGCCCAAGCCGAGCGAGGCGTGGACCCCGGAACGCGTCGAGCCGGTCGCCGGCACCGAGTTCGCCCTGGTCCAGCTGCGGGTGGCGCCGATCACGTCCGGTCTGGCCACCGGCTCGCTCATCGCCGGCATCGGCGCGATCATGATCTCCACGCTGGTGCTCTGCTTCGGCCTGCTCGGTCAGTCCGATGGCTGGGGCGCCGTGGTGGCGGGCGCGTTCGCGCTGCTGGGAGTGCTGGTCGGCGGGGGTGCGGTGGGTGTCGGGCTGGCCGCCCGGCGCCAGATCAAGCGTTCCGGGCAGGACGGCAGGGTCCGTTTCGTGGGCCGGGGCGTGGCCACCGCGGGGATCTCCTGCGGTGCCGCGGGGCTGGGAATTGCGGCGCTGACCCTGCTGTTGGTAGTGGTGTTGCAGTTCTCGTGAGGCCCTGTGCAGCCGGATCCGACACCGAGGCGTCGTCACGCCGAGGCACCCGGTACACTTGTTAGCTGGAGATGTCCATCAGGGGAAACAGTTCTCGTTTTGACCTGTGTCCCTGTGGTGGGTACTCTTTCCCCTCGTGCCCGGGCTAGCCCGGGCAACTCGTGCGTGCGCCCGAGTCTGTAGTAACCGACGGGGCAGTGGCACGACAGGGTTACAGCCCTGACAAAGACAGAACATCCGCAGCGTGCGTCAAGCGCGCGGCGGGACCGTGAGCCGGACGACACGCCCGACCGCGGGTGCCGGGGATCCAAACGGGATCTCTCGGTGCACAAGGCAGAACGAAGACGGTGCGGCCGCTGAAGGGCGGCCGAAGGGAGCGGAGAAACCCGGTGCCCACGATCCAGCAGCTGGTCCGAAAGGGCCGCCAGGCGAAGACGAGCAAGACCAAGACGCCGGCGCTGAAGGGAAGCCCTCAGCGGCGCGGCGTGTGCACGCGCGTGTACACCACTACCCCCAAGAAGCCGAACTCTGCGCTGCGCAAGGTCGCTCGTGTGAAGCTCAGCAGCCAGATCGAGGTGACGGCGTACATCCCGGGCGTCGGCCACAACCTGCAGGAGCACTCGATCGTGCTCGTGCGTGGCGGTCGTGTGAAGGACCTCCCGGGCGTCCGCTACAAGATCGTCCGCGGTTCGCTGGACACCCAGGGTGTCCGCAACCGCAAGCAGGCCCGCAGCCGTTACGGCGCGAAGAAGGAGAAGAGCTGACATGCCCCGTAAAGGCCCAGCGCCGAAACACCCGCTGGTTGCGGACCCGGTCTACAACTCGCCGCTGGTCACCCAGCTGGTGAACAAGATCCTGGTCGGCGGCAAGCGTCAGCTCGCCGAGCGCATCGTCTACGGCGCCCTCGAGGGCTGCCGTGAGAAGAGCGGCACCGACCCCGTGGTCACGCTCAAGCGAGCCATGGACAACGTCAAGCCGACCCTCGAGGTCCGCAGCCGCCGCGTCGGTGGCGCGACCTACCAGGTGCCGGTCGAGGTGCGCACCCCGCGCCAGACCACCCTCGGTCTGCGCTGGCTGGTCCAGTACTCCAAGGCCCGCCGCGAGAAGACCATGATCGAGCGGCTGCAGAACGAGCTGCTCGACGCCAGCAACGGCCTCGGCGCAGCTGTGAAGCGGCGCGAGGACACCCACAAGATGGCGGAGTCCAACAAGGCCTTCGCGCACTACCGCTGGTAAGACCCGCTGCCGGCCCGGTTCCCGCCGGGCCGTCGCAGTTCAGTCGTACCGGTCCTGCAGAGACGACGACGAAGAAAAGTAGGGATTGAAGTGGCTGCCGCAGACGCGCTCGCCAAGGTACGCAACATCGGCATCATGGCGCACATCGACGCTGGTAAGACCACGACGACCGAGCGGATCCTGTTCTACACCGGTATCACGTACAAGATCGGTGAAGTCCACGAGGGCGCGGCCGTCATGGACTGGATGGAACAGGAACAGGAACGCGGCATCACCATCACCTCCGCCGCCACGAAGTGCGAGTGGAAGGGCTACACGATCCAGATCATCGACACGCCCGGCCACGTCGACTTCACGGTCGAGGTCGAGCGGTCGCTGCGGGTGCTCGACGGTGCCGTCGCGGTCTACGACGGTGTCGCCGGCGTGGAGCCGCAGACGGAGAACGTCTGGCGGCAGGCGGACAAGTACCACGTCCCGCGGATGTGCTTCGTCAACAAGCTCGACCGGACCGGCGCCGACTTCTTCCGCTGCGTGCAGATGATGATCGACCGGCTCAACGCCACCCCGCTCGTCCTGCAGATCCCGATCGGGCTCGAGAGCGAGCACATCGGCGTCGTCGACCTGATCACCATGAAGGCGTTCACCTGGCGTGGCGAGACCCAGAAGGGTGACGACTACGCGATCGAGGAGATCCCGGCCGACCTGGTCGACTCCGCGAACGAGTGGCGCGAGAAGCTGATCGAGACGCTCGCCGACGTGGACGACTTCGTCATGGAGAAGTACCTCGAGGGCGAAGAGGTCTCCCAGGACGAGATCAAGGCCGCCATCCGGCGCGCCACGATCGCCAGCAAGGCGAACCCGGTGCTCTGCGGTTCGGCGTTCAAGAACAAGGGCGTTCAGCCCATGCTCGACGCCGTCGTGGACTTCCTGCCGTCGCCGCTGGACGTCCCGGCCATCGACGGCACCGCGACCGACGGCGAGACGCCGATCGTCCGCAAGCCGTCGAACGACGAGCCGTTCTCCGGTCTGGCCTTCAAGATCCAGACGGACAAGCACCTCGGCAAGCTGACGTACGTCCGGGTCTACTCCGGCACGCTCGAGTCCGGTTCCCAGGTGGTCAACTCCACCAAGGACCGCAAGGAGCGGATCGGCAAGATCTACCAGATGCACGCCAACAAGCGCGAAGAGCGTCCGACGGCGTGGGCCGGCGACATCATCGCCGTGCAGGGTCTCAAGCAGACCACCACGGGCGACACGCTCAGCGACCCGGCGCACCCGGTCATCCTGGAGTCGATGACGTTCCCGGAGCCGGTCATCCAGGTCGCCATCGAGCCGAAGACCAAGTCCGACCAGGAGAAGCTGGGTGTCGCCATCCAGCGCCTGGCCGAGGAGGACCCGACCTTCCGCGTCTTCAACGACGAGGAGACCGGGCAGACCGTCATCGCCGGCATGGGCGAGCTGCACCTCGACATCCTCGTGGACCGTATGCGTCGCGAGTTCAACGTCGAGGCGAACATCGGTAAGCCGCAGGTGGCGTACCGCGAGACGATCCGCGGCAAGGTGGAGAAGCTCACGTACGTGCACAAGAAGCAGACCGGTGGCTCGGGCCAGTACGCGAAGGTCGTCGTCACCGTCGAGCCGCTTGAGCTCGCCGCCGACGGCCCGACCTACGAGTTCGTCAACGCGGTGTCCGGTGGTCGCATCCCCAAGGAGTACATCCCTTCGGTGGACGCGGGCGCGCAGGACTCGCTGCAGTACGGCGTCCTCGCCGGCTACCCGATGGTCGGCGTCAAGCTGACCCTGGTGGACGGTCAGTTCCACGAGGTCGACTCGTCGGAAATGGCATTCAAGATCGCCGGCTCGATCGTGATGAAGGAGGCGGCCCGCAAGGCCGACCCCGCGCTCCTCGAGCCGATGATGTCCGTTGAGGTCACCACCCCTGAGGACAACATGGGTGACGTCATCGGTGACCTCAACTCCCGCCGCGGCATCATCCAGTCGATGGAGGAGCGCTCCGGCGCTCGCGTCATCAAGGCTCTGGTGCCGCTCTCGGAGATGTTCGGCTACGTCGGCGACCTCCGGTCGAAGACCCAGGGCCGGGCGAGCTACAGCATGCAGTTCGACTCCTACGCCGAGGTTCCTCAGAGCGTGGCGAAGGAGATCATCGCCAAGGCCACGGGCGCGTAAGCTCCCAGCCTGATGAGGCACGTGCGGTCCGTCGAGGACCGCACGTGCACGAGCAGTCGACAGAGTCCTGATCGCCTTATCGGCGTGCCGGACGAGAAGAAAAGACACAGTCCACAGGAGGACACCAGTGGCGAAGGCGAAGTTCGAGCGGACTAAGCCGCACGTCAACATCGGCACCATTGGTCACATCGACCACGGTAAGACGACGCTGACTGCGGCCATCACGAAGGTCCTGCACGACGAGTACCCGGACCTCAACCCCTACACGCCGTTCGACGAGATCGACAAGGCGCCGGAGGAGAAGGCCCGCGGCATCACGATCTCGATCGCGCACGTCGAGTACCAGACCGCGTCGCGGCACTACGCGCACGTGGACTGCCCCGGCCACGCCGACTACATCAAGAACATGATCACCGGTGCCGCCCAGATGGACGGCGCGATCCTGGTGGTCGCCGCGACCGACGGCCCGATGCCGCAGACCAAGGAGCACGTGCTCCTGGCCCGCCAGGTCGGCGTGCCGTACATCGTCGTCGCCCTGAACAAGAGCGACATGGTGGACGACGAGGAGCTCCTGGAGCTCGTCGAGCTCGAGGTCCGCGAGCTGCTGAGCACCTACGAGTTCCCGGGCGACGACCTTCCGGTCGTGCGCGTCTCGGCGCTCAAGGCGCTCGAGGGCGACGCGGAGTGGACCGGCAAGCTGCTCGAGCTGATGAACGCGGTCGACACCGCGATCCCGCAGCCCGAGCGCGACACCGACAAGCCGTTCCTCATGCCGATCGAGGACGTCTTCACGATCACCGGTCGCGGTACGGTCGTCACCGGCCGGGCCGAGCGCGGCATCCTCAAGCCGAACGAGGAGGTCGAGATCGTGGGTATCCGCGAGAAGTCGACCAAGACCGTCTGCACCGGCATCGAGATGTTCCGCAAGCTGCTCGACGAGGCCCGCGCGGGTGAGAACGTCGGCCTCCTGCTGCGCGGTATCAAGCGCGAGGACGTCGAGCGCGGCATGGTCGTGGTGAAGCCGGGCTCCAGCACTCCGCACACGGAGTTCGAGGGCCAGGTCTACATCCTCTCGAAGGAGGAGGGCGGCCGGCACACGCCGTTCTTCCAGAACTACCGCCCGCAGTTCTACTTCCGCACCACGGACGTCACCGGCGTCGTCACGCTGCCCGAGGGCACCGAGATGGTCATGCCGGGCGACTCCACCTCGATGTCGGTCAAGCTGATCCAGCCGATCGCCATGGAGCAGGGCCTGAAGTTCGCGATCCGTGAGGGTGGCCGCACCGTCGGCGCCGGAACGGTCACGAAGATCAACGTCTGATTGAGGCCTCCGCCTCAATGGTGACCCCGATTAGCATTGCCGCGATCGATACGGCATACTAGTCAGGTTGCGTCCGCGCAGGGTGGTTGGCTGCTCTCGCTCTTGAGAGAGGGCGGTCAGCCACCCTCGCCGGGTGTCCGGCGTGTTTTGACTGGCCGCCGGCATCCCCGATCCCGACGGATCAAGGGCTTCCCTCCGGGGGAATCCTTGCGGGCAAGATCGCTCCAGAGACCTGGGGCGGAGCTTGATTCCAGAGCGCGACACGCCCGACCGCGGGGGTCGGACATCGCAGGACCAACGGTCCTGCGGGCATGCGAGGGCCACAGCTTTCGCACGTAGCGGCATCGAGAGAAGGAAACAGAAGCCACCATGGCGGGACAGAAGATCCGCATCCGGCTCAAGGCCTATGACCACGAGGTCGTTGACTCGTCGGCACGCAAGATCGTCGAGACGGTCACGCGCACCGGAGCTTCGGTCGCGGGCCCGGTGCCGCTGCCCACGGAGATCAACCGTTTCTGCGTCATCCGTTCGCCGCACAAGTACAAGGACTCGCGCGAGCACTTCGAGATGCGCACGCACAAGCGTCTGATCGACATCATCGACCCGACTCCGAAGACGGTCGACTCGCTGATGCGCCTCGACCTGCCGGCTGGCGTCGACATCGAGATCAAGCTGTAGGGATCCGGACAATGGACAGGCAAGTGAAGGGCATCCTGGGCGCCAAGCTCGGCATGACCCAGGTCTGGGACAACAACAAGGTCGTCCCGGTAACCGTGGTGCAGGCCGGCCCGTGCGTCGTGACCCAGGTCCGCACCTCCGAGACTGACGGCTACACCGCGGTTCAGCTGGCGTACGGCGCCATCGACCCGCGCAAGGTCAACAAGCCGGAGGGCGGCCACTACGCGAAGGCGGGTGTGTCGCCGCGGCGCCACATCGTGGAGCTGCGCACCACCGACGCCACCGAGTACGAGCTCGGCCAGGAGGTCACCGTCGAGACGTTCCCGGTCGGCACGCCGATCGACGTCACCGGTAAGACCAAGGGCAAGGGCTACGCCGGCGTCATGAAGCGGCACGGCTTCCACGGCCTCAAGGCCAGCCACGGTGTCGAGCGCAAGCACCGCTCGCCCGGTTCGATCGGCGCCTGCGCGACCCCCGGCCGTGTCTTCCGGGGCACCCGGATGGCGGGTCGCATGGGTAACAAGCGCTTCACCGTGCAGAACCTGACGGTGCAGGCAGTCGACCTCGAGAACAACCTGCTGCTGGTCAAGGGCGCGGTGCCCGGTCCCAAGGGCGCGCTGATCCTGGTCCGTACGGCGGCGAAGAAGAAGGGTGGTGCCAAGTGAGCTCGGTTGACGTGATCAACGCCGAGGGCACGAAGGCCGGCTCGGTCGAGCTGCCCGACGACATCTTCGACGTGCAGGCGAACATCCCGCTGATGCACCAGGTCGTCGTGGCCCAGCTCGCCGCCGCCCGTCAGGGCACGGCCAAGGCCAAGACGCGCGGTGAGGTCGCCGGTGGCGGCAAGAAGCCGTACAAGCAGAAGGGCACCGGTCGCGCCCGTCAGGGCTCGATCCGCGCGCCGCAGTTCACCGGTGGTGGCGTGGTGCACGGCCCCGTGCCGCGCGACTACAGCCAGCGGACCCCGAAGAAGATGAAGGCCGCCGCTCTGCGGGGCGCCCTCTCGGACCGGGCCCGCGACGGCCGCGTCCACGTGATCGAGGCGTTCATCGTCGGCGACAAGCCGTCGACCAAGGCCGCGATCGCGACGCTGCGCAAGGCGACCCAGTCCACCAAGGTCCTGGTCGTGCTCAGCAGCTACGACGAGCTGAACTGGATCTCGCTGCGCAACGAGCCGACCGTGCACCTCATCGAGGCCGGCCAGCTGAACACCTACGACGTGCTGGTCGCCGACGAGGTCGTCTTCACCAAGGAAGCTCTCGACGAGTTCCTGGGTGTGCCGGCCGAGGCTGCCGAGGAGGGGGACAAGTGAGCACGATCGCCGACCCGCGCGACATCATCGTCGCGCCCGTGGTCTCCGAGAAGAGCTACAGCGTTCTCGACCAGAACTGGTACACGTTCCTGGTCCACCCGGACGCGAACAAGACCGAGATCAAGATCGCGATCCAGCAGATCTTCGATGTCCGTGTGCTGACGGTGAACACCATCAACCGCCAGGGCAAGCGCAAGCGCACCAGGACGGGCTTCGGTCAGCGCAAGGCGACCAAGCGTGCCCTCGTGAAGCTGGCTGACGGTGACCGTATCGAGGCCTTCGGCGGCCCGGTCAGCTAAGGGGTTTGTAAATCATGGCTATCCGTAAGTACAAGCCGACCACGCCGGGCCGTCGCGGCTCCAGCGTCGCCGACTTCGCTGAGATCACCCGGTCGACGCCGGAGAAGTCTCTGCTGGTTCCGCTGCCCAAGAAGGGTGGTCGCAACGTCCACGGCCGCATCACCACGCGGCACCAGGGCGGCGGCCACAAGCGGCAGTACCGGCTGATCGACTTCCGGCGCAACGACAAGGACGGCGTGCCGGCCAAGGTCGCTCACATCGAGTACGACCCGAACCGCACGTCCCGCATCGCACTGCTGCACTACGCCGACGGCGAGAAGCGCTACATCCTCGCGCCGAAGGACCTCAAGCAGGGCGACCGCGTCGAGTCCGGCGTGGGCGCGGACATCAAGCCGGGCAACAACCTGCCCCTGCGCAACATCCCGGTCGGTACGACGATCCACGGTGTGGAGCTTCGTCCCGGCGGTGGCGCCAAGCTGGCCCGTTCGGCCGGCGTGGGCATCCAGCTGCTCGGTCGTGAGGGCGTGTACGCCACGCTGCGTATGCCCTCCGGTGAGATCCGTCGCGTCGACATCCGCTGCCGCGCGACGGTCGGCGAGATCGGCAACGCCGAGCAGTCGAACATCAACTGGGGCAAGGCCGGCCGCATGCGATGGAAGGGCAAGCGCCCGACCGTCCGTGGTGTCGCCATGAACCCGGTGGACCACCCGCACGGTGGTGGTGAGGGTAAGACCTCAGGTGGTCGCCACCCGGTCAACCCCGCCGGTAAGCCGGAGGGCCGTACCCGCCGCAAGGGCCAGGAGAGCGACCGCATGATCGTTCGCCGCCGCTACGCCACCCGCAAGCGCGGGTAACGGGAGTTAAAAGATGCCTCGCAGCCTGAAGAAGGGCCCGTTCGTCGACGACCACCTGCTCAAGAAGGTGGAAGTCCAGAACGAGAAGAACTCGAAGAACGTCATCAAGACCTGGTCGCGACGCTCGACGATCATTCCCGACATGCTCGGGCACACGATCGCCGTGCACGACGGGCGCAAGCACGTCCCGGTGTTCATCACCGAGGCCATGGTCGGTCACAAGCTCGGCGAGTTCGCTCTGACCCGCACGTTCAAGGGTCACGAGAAGGACGACCGCAAGAGCCGTCGCCGCTAATCAGTCCACGGATCAGAAAGGGGTTACAGCGATGCCAGTCAAGAGCGATGCTCCGGTCCTTCCGGGCGCTCGGGCAGTTGCGCGCCACGTGCGCATCTCGCCGAACAAGGCGCGCCGTGTGATCAACCTCGTCCGCGGTCTGCCCGCGAAGGAGGCTCTCACGGTCCTGCAGTTCGCGCCGCAGGCTGCGAGTGAGCAGGTTTACAAGGTGCTCGCGAGCGCGATTGCGAACGCAGAGAACAACGAACGGCTCGACCCGGACGCGCTCCTGGTCAGCGCAGCTTTCGTGGACGAGGGCCCGACGCTCAAGCGGTTCCGGCCGCGGGCGCAGGGCCGGGCGTACCGGATCCGCAAGCGGACCTGCCACATCACCGTGGCGGTCGAGGCGGTTCAGGTGACCACGCCGGCCCGCAAGGCCACGGCCAAGAAGGCCGCGCCGGCGAAGAAGGCTGCTCCGGCGGCCGAGCCGCAGAGCAGCACGGAAGGTGCCGAGTAATGGGTCAGAAAGTTCACCCCACCGGGTTCCGCCTCGGCATCTCCACCGACTGGAAGAGCCGCTGGTTCGCGGACAAGCTCTACAAGGACTACATCGGCGAGGACGTCAAGATCCGCCGCATGATGTCCAAGGGTCTTGAGCGCGCCGGCATCTCCAAGGTGGACATCGAGCGCACCCGGGACCGGGTCCGCGTGGACATCCACACCGCCCGGCCGGGCATCGTCATCGGCCGTAAGGGTGCGGAGGCCGACCGGATCCGCGGCGAGCTCGAGAAGCTCACCGGCAAGCAGGTCCAGCTGAACATCCTCGAGGTGAAGAGCCCCGAGTCGGACGCGCAGCTCGTGGCGCAGGGCGTCGCCGAGCAGCTGTCCAGCCGGGTCAGCTTCCGCCGGGCCATGCGCAAGGCGATGCAGTCGGCGATGAAGAACCCGATCTGCAAGGGCATCCGGGTGCAGGTCTCCGGCCGCCTCGGTGGCGCGGAGATGAGCCGCACGGAGTTCTACCGTGAGGGTCGCGTTCCGCTGCACACGCTGCGCGCCAACATCGAGTACGGCTTCTTCGAGGCCCGTACGACCTTCGGCCGCATCGGCGTGAAGGTCTGGATCTACAAGGGCGACTTCGTGCCCGGACGTGAGGTTGCCCCCGAGGCGCCCGCGCGTCCGCGCCGTGACCGCGCCGAGCGTCCCGACCGTCCGCGCCGTGGCCGTTCCGGCTCGTCCGGTACGACCGCGGGTGGCACCGAGGCCGGTCGCGCCGCTCAGGCCGCGGCTGCTACCCCCGCTCCGGCGGAGGCTGCGCCCACGACCGACACCGCCGTTGCTCCGGCTGCGGCCGAAACGCAGCAGGAGGGCTGACACATGCTGATGCCGCGTAAGCCCCCGAAGGGCTTCCGCAAGCCGCACCACCCGGACCGCCACGGCGCGTCCAAGGGCGGCAACCGGGTGGTCTTCGGTGAGTTCGGTATCCAGGCCCTGGAGCCGGCGTACGTGACCAACCGGCAGATCGAGTCGGCTCGTATCGCCATGACCCGCCACATCAAGCGTGGCGGCAAGGTGTGGATCTCGATCTTCCCGGACCAGGCACTGACCAAGAAGCCCGCCGAGACCCGCATGGGTTCCGGCAAGGGCTCGCCGGAGTGGTGGGTGGCGAACGTCAAGCCGGGACGCATTCTCTTCGAGATGTCGTTCCCGAACGAGACGATCGCGCGCGAGGCTATGCGTCGCGCTATCCACAAGCTTCCGATGAAGTGCCGCATCGTGACGCGCGAAGGTGGTGAAGGCTGATGGCAGCCGGCGTCAAGGCTTCCGAGCTGCGGGAGCTCTCCGAGGAGGAGCTGATCTCGCGGCTGCGTGAGTCCAAGGCGGAGCTGTTCAACCTCCGCGTACAGGGTGCGACCGGTCAGCTCGACAACCACCGTCGTCTGCAGGTCGTCCGCAAGGACATCGCGAAGATCTACACGATCATGCGTGAGCGTGAGCTGGGGCTCTCGGCCGCGCCGACTGAGGTGACTACAGCATGAGCGAGAACGCAGCAGCTGCGCCCCGGACCCAGCGCAAGGTGCGTGAGGGTCTGGTGATCAGCGACAAGATGGACAAGACCGTCATCGTCGAGGTCGAGGACCGCGTCAAGCACGCCCTTTACGGCAAGGTCCTGCGGCGCACCCGCAAGCTCCAGGCGCACGACGAGCAGAACGCGTGCGGCGTCGGTGACCGGGTCACCCTGATGGAGACCCGTCCGCTGTCGCGTACCAAGCGGTGGCGTGTCGTGGAGATCCTCGAAAAGGCCAAGTGAGTTTGCTGGGCCGGCCGGGACATCCCGGCCGGCCCAGCGGACCATCGTTCCGCCAAGCTCTGGTACGTCCCCGTGCCGGAGAACTGGCAGACATAGGAGACAGACGTGATCCAGCAGGAGTCGCGACTGCGCGTCGCCGACAACACGGGTGCCAAGGAAGTGCTGTGCATCCGCGTTCTGGGCGGCTCCGGTCGCCGTTACGCGAGCATCGGTGACGTCATCGTGTGCACGGTCAAGGACGCCATTCCGGGTGCCGGTGTGAAGAAGGGTGACGTCGTCAAGGCCGTCATCGTCCGCACCGCCAAGGAGCGGCGCCGTCCCGACGGCTCGTACATCCGCTTCGACGAGAATGCCGCCGTCATCATCAAGGACGGTGGCGACCCCCGCGGTACCCGCATCTTCGGCCCGGTCGGCCGCGAGCTGCGCGACAAGCGGTTCATGAAGATCATCAGCCTGGCGCCGGAGGTGCTCTGACCGTGAAGATCAAGAAGGGCGACACGGTCGTCGTCATCGCCGGCAAGGACAAGGGCGCCAAGGGTAAGGTCATCGCCGCCTTCCCGCGGCAGGACAAGGTCCTGGTCGAGGGCGTCAACCGTATGAAGAAGCACGAGAAGATCCGCACGACGCAGCGCGGTTCCAAGACCGGCGGCATCGTCACGCAGGAAGCCCCGATCCACATCTCGAACGTGCAGATCGTGGACTCCGAGGGCAAGCCGACTCGCATCGGCTTCCGGCGGGACGAGAACGGCCAGAAGGTTCGTATCGCGCGTAGCACCGGTAAGGACCTGTGATGACTGCCGCTACCGAGACCAAGACGCTGCCCCGCCTGAAGCAGAAGTACCGCAGCGAGGTTATTGCCGCGCTTCAGGAGCAGTACAAGTACGGCAACCCCATGCAGATCCCCGGCCTGGTGAAGGTCGTCGTGAACATGGGTGTCGGCGAGGCTGCCCGCGACGCCAAGCTGATCGACGGCGCCGTGCGTGACCTGACCACCATCACCGGTCAGAAGCCGCTGGTGCGGCGGGCGACCAAGTCCATCGCGCAGTTCAAGCTGCGTGAGGGCATGCCGATCGGCGCGAAGGTCACCCTCCGCAACGACCGGATGTGGGAGTTCCTGGACCGGCTGCTGTCGATCGCGCTGCCGCGTATCCGTGACTTCCGCGGCCTGGACGGGCGCAAGCTCGACGGCCACGGCAACTACACGTTCGGTCTGACCGAGCAGTCGGTGTTCCACGAGATCGACCAGGACCGGATCGATCGGACCCGGGGCATGGACATCACGGTGGTCACCACCGCCACGACCGACGAGGAGGGCCGGCAGCTGCTCAAGCTTCTGGGCTTCCCGTTCAAGGAGAACTGAGCATGGCTAAGAAGGCGCTGATCATCAAGGCGGCCGCGAAGCCCAAGTTCGCCGTACGGGCGTACACCCGCTGCCAGAAGTGCGGACGTCCGCACTCGGTCTACCGCAAGTTCGGTCTGTGCCGGGTGTGTGTCCGAGACATGGCCCACCGCGGTGAGCTGCCCGGCGTGTCGAAGGCTTCCTGGTAACCCTTGTAATACCGCTTCGCCGTAGGCCCGGGACTTCCCTGGGAACCCCGGCGAGAAAGGTTGACGAATACCCATGACGATGACGGACCCGATCGCAGACATGCTCACGCGTCTGCGTAACGCCAACCAGGCGTACCACGACAAGGTGACCATGCCCTTCTCGAAGATCAAGGCGAGTATCGCCGAGGTCCTCAAGGCAGAGGGCTACATCGCTTCCTGGTCGGCCGAGGAGCCCGCGGAAGGCGAAGTCGGCAAGCGCCTGGTGGTTGAGCTGAAGTACGGCCAGAACCGCGAGCGCAGCCTCGCCGGTATCAAGCGCGTGTCCAAGCCCGGCCTCCGGGTGTACGCCAAGTCCGACGAGCTCCCGCGCGTGCTCGGCGGCCTGGGCGTCGCGATCGTTTCGACGTCCCAGGGGCTGCTGACCGACCGGCAGGCCCGCAAGCGGAGCGTTGGCGGGGAAATCCTCGCCTTCGTTTGGTAACGGAGACTTAGACATGTCGCGAATCGGACGTAAGTCGATCCCGGTCCCGGCCGGCGTCGACGTCACCATCACGGGCCAGACCGTCAAGGTCAAGGGCCCCAAGGGCGAGCTGTCGCACACCGTCGCCGAGCCGATCACCGTCGAGAAGGCGGAGAACGGCGAGCTGGCGGTCAACCGGCCCAACGACGAACGTCGGGCCAAGGAGCTGCACGGCCTCTCCCGTACCCTGGTCGCCAACATGATCGTCGGCGTCACCGAGGGCTACAAGAAGACGCTGGAGATCAACGGCACCGGTTACCGCGTGACCGCCAAGGGCAAGGACCTCGAGTTCGCCCTGGGCTTCTCGCACCCGGTCAACGTGGTTCCGCCGGCCGGCATCACCTTCACGGTGGAGCGGCCGACGCAGTTCACGGTCACCGGTATCGACAAGCAGCTCGTCGGCGAGGTCGCTGCGAACATCCGGAAGATCCGCCCGCCGGAGCCGTACAAGGGCAAGGGCGTCAAGTACCAGGGCGAGGTCATCCGCCGCAAGGCTGGAAAGGCAGGTAAGAAGTGACCGCCACGCTGCTCAAGCGCCGCAATGGCGGCGGTGCGTCGTACAAGCGCGCCGTCGGCAAGGCACGTCGGCACTTCCGGGTCCGCAAGAACGTCCGCGGCTCCGCCGAGCGCCCCCGTCTGGTCGTCACCCGGTCCACGCGGAACATCACCGCGCAGATCGTCGACGACCTCAAGGGCCACACGCTCGCGTCGGCCTCCACCCTCGACCCGTCCCTGCGGGGCGGAGAGGGTGACAAGAGCTCGCAGGCCGCCAAGGTCGGAGCTCTCCTCGCCGAGCGGGCCCAGGCCGCGGGCATTTCCAAGGTCGTCTTCGACCGCGGCGGTAACCGGTACGCGGGGCGGATCGCCGCGCTTGCCGCAGCCGCCCGCGAAGCCGGACTCGAGTTCTAGGAGGGAAGACCTATGCCTGGTCAGCAGCGCCGAGGCGGCGGGTCCGGCGGTAACAACGAAGGTGGCCGCCGCGACAACCGCCGTGAGGGCGGTCGCGGTAACGCGCCCGTCGAGAAGACCCCGCATCTCGAGCGGGTCGTAGCGATCAACCGTGTCGCCAAGGTCGTCAAGGGTGGTCGTCGCTTCAGCTTCACCGCCCTGGTGATCGTGGGCGACGGCGACGGCACCGTCGGTATCGGCTACGGAAAGGCCAAGGAGGTGCCCGCGGCGATCGCCAAGGGCGTCGAGGAGGCCAAGAAGCACTTCTTCAAGGTGCCGCGCATCGCCGCGACGATCCCCCACCCGATCCTGGGTGAGGCCGCCGCCGGTGTCGTGCTCCTGAAGCCGGCGTCCGCCGGTACCGGCGTCATCGCCGGTGGCCCGGTGCGTGCCGTCCTGGAGTGCGCCGGCATCCACGACGTGCTCTCGAAGAGCCTCGGCTCGTCGAACCCGATCAACATCGTGCACGCGACGGTGGCGGCCCTGAAGGGCCTGGAGTCCCCGGAGGCCGTTGCGGCCCGCCGTGGCCTCCCGGTCGAGGACGTCGCCCCTGCGGCCATGCTGGCGTCGCGCGCGGAAGCGGCGGTGCGGTGATGGCACGCTTGAAGGTCACGCAGCTCCGGTCCGGTATCGGCCGTAAGCAGAACCAGCGGGACTCCCTGCGGTCGCTCGGGCTGAAGCGGATCAACGATGTGGTGGTCAAGGAAGACCGTCCCGAGATTCGGGGCATGATCTTCGCCGTGAGCCACCTCGTCAGTGTCGAGGAGGTCGAATAATGGCGATCAAGGTCCACCACCTGCGCCCGGCGCCCGGCGCCAAGAAGGCCAAGACCCGCGTGGGTCGTGGTGAAGGCTCCAAGGGCAAGACCGCGGGCCGCGGTACCAAGGGCACCAGCGCCCGTTACCAGGTCTCGGCGGCGTTCGAGGGCGGGCAGATGCCCCTCCACATGCGCCTGCCGAAGATCAAGGGCCTGGGCAACCGCCCGCGCAACAAGGTCGTCTTCCAGGTTGTCAACCTGGACCGGCTCGCCGAGCTGTTCCCGAACGGTGGCGAGATCGGTCCGCTGGAGCTGGCCGACGCCGGCGCGGTCCGTCGGGGCCAGCCGGTGAAGGTTCTCGGCTCGGGCGAGCTGGGTGGCGTGGCGCTGCAGGTCTCGGCGCACGCCTTCAGTGAGTCCGCCAAAGAGAAGATCGCAGCCGCCGGCGGTTCCGTCACCGAGCTGTGAGGTTTTCCGGGGATGCTGGCCCGGGCATCGCGAGATGCTCGGGCGGCATCCCCGTTGTGGCGTCTGACCTGGCATTTCGCCGGGCCGGGGGCCGCCGCTCCCCAGGTCGTCCGGTTGCCCTTCGTCCCAGGGTGTTGCACATAGGGCGACCGTGCCTCACAACAGGCACGTCAGACTGTTAAAGTCCGTTCCCAGCTAGGGATATCGGTCGTCCGGACCGATGCCTCCCCCCATCCGCCGGATACTTGGCGGTCACCTCGCGCAGGAGGAAGAAGTTGCTCTCCGCCTTTTCCAGTGCGTTCCGGACGCCTGACCTGCGCAAGAAGTTGCTGTTCACAGTAGCGATCATCGCGGTCTATCGGCTCGGCGCCACTCTGCCCAGCCCAGGCGTGTCCTACACCAACGTCCGTAACTGTCTGGACGTGGTGAACAGCACCAACGCCGGCGGCGGGGTGTTGAACCTGCTGAACCTCTTCTCCGGTGGCGCGCTGCTCCAGCTGTCCGTCTTCGCGCTGGGCATCATGCCGTACATCACGGCATCGATCATCCTGCAGCTGCTGACCGTGGTGATTCCCCGCCTCGAGCAGCTCCGCAAGGAAGGCCAGTCCGGCCAGGCCAAGATCACCCAGTACACCCGTTACCTCACCCTGGGCCTCGCGGTCCTGCAGTCCTCGGCGTTCGTCGCGCTGGCCCGCTCCGGCCAGCTCTTCGCCAACGCGTGCCCGCAGGACCAGTCGAACTTCCAGATCGTGCCGGAGAACACCGGCATCCCGGTCTGGCTGACCCTCGTCATGCTCGTCGTCACGATGACGGCCGGCACGGGCGTGGTCATGTGGCTCGGCGAGCTCATCACCGACCGCGGCGTCGGCAACGGCATGTCCGTCCTGATCTTCACCTCGATCGCCGCCCGCCTGCCCGGCGAGGGCTGGACGATCAAGGAGAGCAGCGGCGTCGCCAAGTTCCTCCTGGTGATCGCGCTCGTGCTGATCGTCATCTGTGCGGTCGTCTTCATCGAGCAGGCCCAGCGCCGCATCCCCGTGCAGTACGCCAAGCGCATGATCGGCCGGCGCATGTACGGCGGCACCTCGACGTACATCCCGCTGAAGGTCAACCAGGCCGGTGTCGTCCCGGTGATCTTCGCGTCCTCGCTGCTCTACCTGCCGCAGCTGTACCTGCAGTTCTTCGACCAGAACAACCTCAAGGGTTATCAGCAGTGGATCCAGAACAACCTGGCCAACCCGAGCCACTGGATCTACATCACCACGTACTTCCTGCTGATCATCTTCTTCACGTACTTCTACGTCTCGATCACGTTCAACCCGACCGAGGTCGCGGAGAACATGAAGAAGTACGGTGGTTTCGTCCCGGGCATCCGGCCCGGTAAGCCGACCGCCGACTACCTGGACTTCATCCTCAGCCGGATCACCCTGCCGGGTGCGCTCTACCTCGGCTTGATCTCGGTCCTGCCGAACTTCTTCTTCATCTGGCTGAACAGCGCGCAATACCAGAACTTCCCGTTCGGTGGTACGGCGGTGCTGATCATGGTGGGTGTGGGCCTGGAGACGGTCAAGCAGATCGAGAGCCAGCTGATGCAGCGCAACTACGAAGGGTTCCTCCGGTAGTGGGGGCGCGGAGCCGGGGGGCTCTTGCGTCTGTGGTTTGCGAGGCTCGTTCTCACCGAAGCGAGGCGATGTAGGTGCGGCTGGTACTGGTGGGCCCCCCGGGGGCCGGCAAGGGGACCCAGGCTGAGTTCATCGCTGCCCATCTCGCCGTACCGAAGATCTCGACCGGTGACATCTTCCGGGCCAACGTCTCGCAGGGGACACCGCTCGGCGTCGAGGCGAAGCGTTACATGGACGCGGGCAATCTCGTCCCTGACGAGGTGACCATCAACATGGTCCGCGACCGACTCGCCGAGCCCGACGCCGGCGACGGCTTCCTGCTGGACGGTTTCCCGAGGACCGTCCCGCAGGCGTCGGCGCTCGACAAGCTGCTGGCCGACCTCGGCATCGCGCTCGATCTGGTGATGGAACTGGTCGTCGACGACGACGAGGTGATCCGGCGGCTCTCGGGCCGCCGGACCTGCCGTGGTTGCGGCAAGATCTGGCACGTCGAGTTCGACCCGACCAGCAAGGAGAACATCTGCGACCGGTGTGGCTCCGAGCTGTTCCAGCGTGACGACGACAAGGCGGAGACGATCGCCAACCGCCTCGTCGAGTACGCGGACAAGACCGCGCCGCTGGTCGACTTCTACGGCGCCCAGGGCAAGCTGGTGGGCATCGACGCCACCGGCCCGGTCGAGGACGTCACGGTGCGCGCCATCGACGCCCTGCGGTCGTACGGGGGATAACGATGCGCCGTCCGCAGCTGGACATTCAGCTGAAGACCCCGGAGCAGATCGAGCTGATGCGCGGTGCCGGCCTCGTCGTCGCCGCCGCCCTGGCGGCGATGCGCGAAGCGGTCGCCCCGGGCGTCTCCACCGCTGACCTGGACGCGATCGCCGAGAAGGTCATCCGGGACGCCGGCGCGGTCCCGTCGTTCAAGGGCTACCACGGCTTCCCGGCCTCGATCTGCGCCTCGGTCAACGAGCAGGTCGTGCACGGCATCCCCGCCGCCGAGCAGGTGCTCAAGGAGGGCGACCTGCTCTCCCTCGACTGCGGCGCCATCCTGCACGGCTGGCACGGCGACTCCGCGATCACCGTCGGCGTCGGTGAGACCGACCCGGCCCTGCTGACCATGGCCCAGGTGGCCGAGGACGCCATGTGGGCCGGCATCGCCGCCGCCGCCCGCGGTGCCGCCAACGGCCGGGGCCGGCTGACCGACATCTCGTTCAACGTCGAGAAGGCCGTCCGCAAGGCGGGCCGCTACGGCATCGTGGACGGCTACGGCGGGCACGGCATCGGCACCGAGATGCACCAGGACCCGCACGTGCTCAACCACGGCAAGCCCGGCAAGGGCCCGCGCCTGGTGCCCGGCCTGTGCCTGGCGATCGAGCCGATGATCACCATGGGCTCGCCCCGCACGGTGGAGCTCGACGACGGCTGGACCGTGGTCACCCGGGACGGCTCGATGGCCGCGCACGTGGAGCACACGATGTGCCTGCTCGACGACGGCGTCTGGGTCACCACGGCGGCCGACGGCGGCCGGGCCCGGCTGGGCGAGCTGGTCACCGCCCGTCAGCCGGCCGTTGACTCCCTGGCGGAGTAAAAGACCGATGAGCCGTGACGAGATGCGGGCCGGCGACAGCGACCGCCAGGCCATCGCCGACAAGCTCAAGACCGCGCTCGACGAGGGCCGGCTGGATCTGCACGAGTACGACGAGCGGTTGCAGCGGACGTACGGCGCCAAGACCTTCGGCGAGCTCGACTCCCTGGTGACCGATCTGCCCGGCACCGTCCCGGCCCAGCAGTCACGCGTGCAGCCCTATCAGCCGCCCGCTGCGCCCTCGCCGGCGCCGGGGGCGGGCGATGTGCCCCAGCCGGGCGGCCCGCCGTTCCTGGCCTCGTACGGCGGCGTGGTGCTGGTCTGCTTCGTCATCTGGGGCATCTCCTGCATCGCCTCGCGCGACTTCATCTACCCCTGGCCGCTCTGGATGCTGATCCCGCTGGTCTTCGGCGTGCTCGGCCGGTGGGGCAAGCGCGATCGCTGATGCCGGTCCGGGCCCGCTGCTGGCATGCTGGAGGGTATGGGCCGGGACGAGATGAGAGCGGCCGACGCCGATCGGCAGGCCGTGGCGGATCAGCTGAAGGCCGCGCTCGACGAGGGCCGGCTGGATCTGCACGAGTACGACGAGCGGTTGCAGCAGGCGTACGCGGCCAAGACGTACGGCGAACTGCATCCCTTGCTCAGCGATCTGCCGGCGGCCGCGCTGCCGGTGCCGGCGCAGCGCCGCCCGTCCGGTTCCGTCGCCACCCAGGGCCTCGACGCCTCGAACGCCGAGCTGGCCCGCCGTTGGATCCTCGAGGTCTGGGCCAGCTGGATACCGGTGGTCGGGGTCACCACCGCGATCTGGCTGATCTCCAGCATCGCCTCGGGGGAGCTGCTCGACTTCTGGCCCATCTGGGTGGCCGGTCCGTGGGGTGTCGTCCTGGTCTTCGTCACCCTGGCCGGCCTCGCCTCCGGTGAGCCGCGCAAGCAGGCGGAGAAGAAGGCCCGCAAGCGGCAGGCGAAGCAGGTCAAACGGGAGCGCCGGGCTCTGGAAGCGGACCCGGTCCGGCCGGACGAAACGCTCCACGAGCGTCCGAAGAAGGACAAAACCGCGGGCTGACCGGCCGTCCGACACACCCGACCCCGGGTTACGGGGACCTCGGTTTGGTGTCAATGCTCCTCGCGCGTACACTGGCTAGCTGGCGCGCAGCGTCCACTCTTCCATGTCCACCAGCGCTTCGGTGGCGGAGGAGCCGCGGCTGGTCCCGGTGCGAACCCTCAACCCGGGATGAACGTTGTGAGCCCGCCCCAGAACCCGATGTCAGGTAGCGGAGGACATGCCAAAGAAAGACGGAGCCATCGAGATCGAAGGCCGAGTGATCGAGCCTCTGCCGAACGCCATGTTCCGTGTGGAGCTTGCGAATGGTCACAAGGTACTGGCTCATATCAGCGGCAAGATGCGGCAGCACTACATCCGCATCCTCCCGGAGGACAGGGTCGTCGTCGAGCTTTCGCCGTACGACCTGACCCGCGGGCGAATCGTCTACCGCTACAAGTAAGGGTCGCGGGGGCTTTGCCTAGTCCCGTCTGACAGAGAGTCAAGGCACAACCGTGAAGGTCAAGCCGAGCGTCAAGCGGATCTGCAACAACTGCCGGGTCATCCGGCGGCACGGCCGCGTCATGGTCATCTGCAAGACCGACGCGCGCCACAAGCAGCGCCAGGGTTAATCAGCTCAGTCTGATTCCGCTCTGTCTGCTGCCAGATCCGTACCACTGAACAAGCTCGTCCCAGCCGCGGCGTCATCTCACGATGAAGCGCGGTTTCACCCCCGGTCGGAGGCCGGGGCCCCGCCCGGGCAGGCGGGGATGGGCCGGGCACAGACCTCCGTGAGACACCTGAGGAGTACGCCCACTTATGGCTCGACTCGTCGGCGTCGATCTTCCCCGCGAGAAGCGGATGGAGATCGCGCTCACCTACATCTTCGGGGTCGGTCGGACCCGCGCCGTGGAGGCGCTCACCTCGACCGGCATTGACCTGAACAAGCGCGCCAAGGACCTCACGGACGAGGAGCTGGTCCAGCTCCGCGACTACATCGAGGCCAATTTCAAGGTTGAAGGCGACCTGCGCCGCGAGGTCGCCGCCGACATCCGCCGCAAGGTCGAGATCGGCTGCTACGCCGGCATCCGCCACCGCCGGGGTCTCCCCGTCCGCGGACAGCGGACGCGGACCAACGCTCGTACCCGCAAGGGGCCGAAGCGCACGGTCGCTGGCAAGAAGAAGCCCGGTCGGAAGTAATAGGAGCGCACTGACTTATGCCACCGAAGGCACGCGCCGGAGCACCCGTCAAGAAGGTCCGGCGCAAGGAACGCAAGAACGTCGCCCACGGGCAGGCGCACATCAAGAGCACCTTCAACAACACCATCGTGTCGATCACCGACCCGACCGGTGCTGTGATCTCCTGGGCCTCGTCCGGCCAGGTGGGCTTCAAGGGCTCCCGCAAGTCGACTCCGTTCGCCGCGCAGCTGGCCGCCGAGGCCGCCGCCCGTCGGGCCATGGAGCACGGCATGCGCAAGGTCGACGTGTTCGTCAAGGGCCCCGGTTCCGGCCGGGAGACCGCCATCCGTTCGCTGCAGGCCGCGGGCCTCGAGGTCGGGCAGATCTCCGACGTCACGCCGCAGCCGCACAACGGTTGCCGTCCGCCTAAGCGTCGCCGGGTCTAAGGGAGAGATCGAAGCATGGCTCGTTACACAGGGGCGGACTGCAAGCGCTGCCGCCGCGAGAAGATGAAGCTGTTCCTCAAGGGCAGCAAGTGCGACGGGCCGAAGTGCCCGTTCGAGTCGCGTCCCTTCCCGCCCGGCCAGCACGGCCGCGGTCGGACCAAGGAGACCGAGTACCTGCTCCAGCACCGCGAGAAGCAGAAGGCCCGCCGCACCTACGGCGTGCTCGAGAAGCAGTTCCGCGGTTACTACGAGGAGGCTGTCACCAAGCCCGGCAAGACCGGTGAGGTGCTGCTGCAGATCCTCGAGTCGCGTCTCGACAACGTCGTCTACCGGGCCGGCTACGCCGCGTCCCGCGACATGGCCCGTCAGCTGGTCAAGCACGGCCACCTGCTGGTCAACGGTGTCAAGGTCGACATCCCGTCGTACCGGGTGAAGGACCACGACATCGTGCAGGTCCGGGAGAAGTCCCGCGAGATGACGCCGTTCGTGGTCGCGCAGGCCCAGGCGGGTTCCCGCCCGGTGCCGGCGTGGCTGGAGCCGATCCCGAGCGAGATGAAGATCCTGATCCACTCGCTCCCGGCCCGCCAGGTGATCGACACCCAGGTCCAGGAGCAGCTGATCGTCGAGCTCTACTCCAAGTAGCGCTCTGGTCCCGGCACCCGCCGCGGAGGGTGCCGGGGGATGACCACCACACGTCGGGGAGGATTTATCGGTATCCCGCTAAGTAAGTAGTTAAGG
>NZ_JBEZGQ010000003.1:40793-44806 GCF_040650095.1 Actinoplanes sp. NPDC048791
GGCGGCGGTGTTCGGTTGGTCTGTGTCTTTTGTTCAGTGGTGTGGTTTTGGTCTGTCGTTGATCACGCGGGGCCCCGTGCCGCCGCGGCCGGCGGCGGTGTTCCCCGGGACTGCACCACCACAGGACGGGCTTCATATAGCGGAAGCCCCGAACGAAAGAAGAAACGCGTGCTCATCAGCCAGCGCCCGAGCCTCTCGGAAGAGTCGCTCAGCGAGACCCGCTCCCGGTTCACCATCGAGCCCCTGGAGCCGGGCTTCGGCTACACCCTCGGCAACTCGCTGCGCCGGACCCTGCTGTCGTCCATCCCGGGCGCGGCGGTCACCAGCATCAAGATCGACGGCGTGCTGCACGAGTTCACCACGATCCCCGGTGTCAAGGAGGACGTGGTCGAGCTCGTCATGAACGTCAAGGAGCTCACCGTCAGCTCCGAGCACGACGAGCCCGTCAGCATGTACCTGCGCAAGCAGGGCCCGGGCGACGTCACCGCGGGCGACATCCAGCCCCCGGCCGGCGTCTCCGTGCACAACCCCGACCTGAAGCTGGCCACGCTCAACAGCAAGGGCCGGCTCGACATGGAGCTCACCGTCGAGCGGGGTCGTGGCTACGTCACGGCCGCGCAGAACAAGAGCGCCGGCGCCGAGATCGGCCGCATCCCGGTCGACTCCATCTACTCGCCGGTCATGAAGGTGACCTACCGCGTCGAGGCGACCCGTGTCGAGCAGCGCACCGACTTCGACCGCCTGATCATCGACGTCGAGTCGAAGGCGTCGATCTCGCCCCGTACCGCGCTGGCTTCCGCCGGTTCGACCCTGGTCGAGCTGTTCGGTCTCTGCCGTGAGCTGGACGAGACCGCCGAGGGCATCGACATCGGCCCGTCCCCGCAGGACGCGCAGCTGGCCGCCGATCTGGCGCTGCCGATCGAGGAGCTGGACCTCACCGTCCGGTCGTACAACTGCCTCAAGCGCGAGGGCATCAACACCGTCGGTGAACTCATCGGGCGGACGGAGGCCGACCTTCTGGATATAAGGAATTTCGGTCAGAAGTCGATCGACGAGGTCAAGATGAAGCTCGCCGGCATGGGCCTGGGCCTCAAGGACAGCGCGCCGTCCTTCGACCCCGCGCACGTGGTCGACTCGTTCGGCGACGTGGACTACGACACCGACGACTACCGCGAGACCGAGCAGCTCTAATCCCGGCTGCCGCGTGAGCTGGGCGGCTGAGCCGCCCGGCAGGAATTTCAACGAGGAGCAAGAAGATGCCCACGCCCACCAAGGGTCCCCGCCTCGGCGGCAGCCCGGCGCACGAGAAGCTGCTGCTGGCCAACCTGGCCACGGAGCTCTTCCGGCACGGGAAGATCAAGACCACCGAGACCAAGGCGAAGCGCCTGCGCCCCTTGGCGGAGCAGCTCATCACCAAGGCCAAGCGCGGCGACCTGCACTCGCGCCGCCGGGTCCTGGGTGTCGTCAAGGACAAGGACGTCGTCTACTCGCTGTTCGAGTCGATCGCGCCGCGGTACACCAACCGCCCGGGTGGCTACACCCGGATCACCAAGGTCGGTATCCGCAAGGGCGACGCCGCTCCCATGGCCGTCATCGAGCTGGTCGAGGAGCTGCAGGTCGCGGCCACCACGGCGCCGGCCAAGAAGGCGGCCCGCAAGGCCGCCGCGCAGCAGGACAAGGTGGAGGCCCTCGCCCGCGAGGACGAGGCTCCGGCCACCGCGCCCAAGGCTGACACCACTGCTGACCAGGACGCTGAGCCGCCGGTGAACGCTTCCGGCGACAAGGGTGCCGAGGGCCCGGGCGACCAGGCCGAGGGCGAAGACCCCGCCGACGCCAAGGCCTGATCTTCAGCTAGGTAGGAAAGGCCCGGCACCCTTCGTGGGTGCCGGGCTTTCTTTTTCCCGTACGGCTTCCTTGTCCACGAATCAGCGGAGGACTGCCCCCACATGACCGACGCGACCCGCCTGCGCCTGGACGTCTCCTACGACGGCCGGGAGTTCTCGGGCTGGGCCGTGCAGCCGTCCCGGCGTACGGTCGCCGGCGTGCTCGTCGAGGCGTTGGAGCGGCTGGTCGGCGCTGATCACGACCTGGGTCTGACCGTGGCGGGCCGCACCGACGCGGGCGTGCACGCGACCGGTCAGGTATGCCACATCGACCTGCCGACAGCGATGTGGGAGTCGTTGTCGGATTCGCTGGTGCGGCGGCTCGCCGGGCTGATGCCGCCGGACGCGCGGGTGCGGGCCGTCACGCCCGTACCGTCGACTTTCGACGCCCGGTTCTCCGCCACCTTCCGACGGTACGAATACCGGGTGGCCGACACCGTTTTCGGGCCGGAACCGTTACGGCGCTACGACACCATCGGCTGGATGCGGCCTCTCGATTTGGGCCGGTTGCAGGAGGCGGCGGCCGGGCTGGTCGGGCTGCACGACTTCGCGGCGTTCTGCAAGCGCAAGGAGCACGCCACCACCGTGCGGGCCATCACCCGGTTGGAGTGGCGCCGCGAGCCCGACGGGGTCGCCGTGGCCACGGTGCAGGCCGACGCGTTCTGCCAGGCGATGGTGCGCAGCCTGGTCGGGGCCATGCTCAGCGTGGGCGACGGCCGCCGCGACCCGGGCTGGCCGGCCAAGCTGTTGACCCTGCGCGAGCGGTCCAGCGAGGTCACCGTCGCGCCGGCCCATGGGCTCACTCTGATCGCGGTCGGCTATCCCGACGAGACCGAGTACGCGGACCGCGCCGACGCCACCCGCCGGTTACGAGACGCTCCCTAGCGTCCGCTTGCCGATGACCTGCTCGCCCAGGTACCGCTCGACGAGCTCGGTCGTGATCCGGGCCGCGTACGGGTCGTCGTCGGTGACGAGCTGACCGTCGGGCCGGGCGATGACGCAGTACAGCAGATAGTGACCGCGGCTGTGCCAGCCCACCTGGGCCAGGGGTTCGCCGAGCGGGTCGCCGGCCGCGCCGCCCAGCATGGCGAAGGTGCCCCGGCCGTTCTCGACCAGAGTTCCGGTCAGCTCGCTGACCTGCGCGGCTCCCTGTTCGTCGGCGAGGTTGAAGACGCCCGCGGTGACCTGGTAGCCGCCGTAGGGAGCCAGCAGCCGGGCCCGGACGACGTGCTCGCAGCCGTAGTCGTCGAGGAGTGCGCCGAGGTCACCCGTCGTGGCGGTCCGGCACACGCTGTCGCTGTGGGTGAGGTCCACCCGGTAACCCGTGTCACCGGCGGCGAGCCGGACGGCGGGCTCCGGGAACACCTCGTCCTGGGTCAGCGGCTCGGCGTCGACGGCCCGGGAGGCGATGCCCGGCTCGGAGCCGGGGGTGGCGGCGGATTCCCGCCCGTCCCCGCGGCGCTGCTCGGCGATGATGAAGAACGCGCTCAGTCCGACGATCGCCAGGACGATCAGCGCGGCGAGCCCGCGCAACAGTGTCTGCAGAGCCTGCTGTGGTTCCCGGGGCGCCCGCCGCTGCGGCGTGTGCCGCTGATGTGCGGCGGGGGCCGGCCACTGGCCGCTGCGATGCAGCCGGTGTTGCGGTGTCGACGGCCGGTCGGCCTCCGAGGGGTCCGATCCCAGCCACTCGACGGCCGGAGAACCGGCCGGGAGCAGGTCGCTCTCCGGACGCCGGGTTCCGAGGAACCGAGCTCCTGGAATCCGCGATCCCGGGATACGGGTCGCCGGGAGTCTGGCCGCCCGGACCTGGGCGGCCTGGAACTCGGCGGCCAGCCGCACCACGGTCTGCAGCCCGACCGGCCGCAACCGGACCGTTCGCAATCCCGCGGTCTCCCGACCCGAGTGCTGTCGGCCGGAGTGCCGCGGGCCCGACGACTGCCGGTCCGTGTGCTGCGGATCCAAGCAAAGCCGTCCGGAGGACGGCCGGGCCGAGCGCTGCCGGTCCGTGTGTTGCGAATCCGAGCAATGCGGACCTGGGAACTGCCGCTCCGGGTGCGTTAGGTCATCGCCCCCGTGGTGGGCGGCGACGGTAGCTGCTCGGCGGCCGCGGGTCTGGCGGGCCACGGCCTG
>NZ_JBEZGQ010000004.1:0-41541 GCF_040650095.1 Actinoplanes sp. NPDC048791
GCAGGCCCCGCAGCGGCAGCCCGAGCGGTTTCGCGGTGGCCGCGGTGCCGCCGAGGTCGACGGCGAAGCCGAGGCTGGCGTGCCGGTACGGCCGGCGTTGCCCGATGCCGTAGTCGGCGGCGATGTTGCCCGCCGCCCGGACGCCCTGGCGCTGGGCGTGCTGGGCGGTCATCGCGGTCAGCTTTCCGGGCCGGGTCAGGTCCGGCACCGCAGCGGCGTCACCGCAGGCGTAGATGCGCGGGTGACCCGGCACCCTCAGGTAGGCGTCCACGGCGATGCGACCCTGCTCCAGGCGCAGGCCGGTGTCGGTCACCAGCGGATCGGGCCGCACACCGACCGACCACACCAGGGTGCGGCCGGCCACGAACTCGTCGCCGAGGCGCACCCCGTCAGAGGTGACTGCACTGACGGAAGTACCGGTGCGCACGTCTATGCCGCGCCGAGTCAGCACACCCGTGGCCGCCTCGGACAGCCGGTGGTCGAGGTGCGCGAGGATCCGGTCGCCGTGGTCGATGAGCATCCACCGGGGCTTTTCGATCAGGTGCGGGTAGCGCTCGGCGAGCTGCGCGGTGAGCAGCTGACCCTGGGCGGTGACTTCCGTGCCGGTATAGCCGGCCCCCACGACCACAAAGGTCAGCCGGGCAGCGCGTTCGACAGGGTCGCTGCTGCACGCGGCGAGTTCGACCTGGCGGATCAGGTGGTCGCGCAGGTACAGCGCCTCAGGCAGGCCGCGGAAGCCGTGGGCGTTGTCCGCCACACCCGGAATGGGCAACAGCTTGTTGACGCTTCCGACGGTCACCAGTAGCCGGTCGTATCCCAGCGACGCACGACGGCCTTCCGGGTCGTGGTAGTGCACCCGCCGCTGGTCAGGCTCGACGGCGGTGGCCTCGCCCGGGACATGCCGGATGCCGGGCAGGGTTTCGGCCAGGGAGATAGTGACGTGGCGGGGGTCCAGGATCCCGCCGGCGACCTCGGGAAGAAGCGGCAGGTAAAGGAAGTAGTCGGTCGGGTTGATCAAGGTGATGTCGGCGTTGCCTCGGGCCAGCCGCGACAGGCGGCGGGCGGCGTGATAGCCGGCGAAACCGGCGCCGATGATCACGATGTGTGGGCGCGTCAAGGCGGTCCTCCGCGAGGTTGTGCTGCGCGAGCCAAGTTTCAGCGGCCCAGGACTCAGTGGGCCAGCCGCAGCCGGGCCGGTTGATAGGTGACGACCCGGTCATCGTCGAGCTCGTAGCCGGAGGCCGGCTCGTCGCCGCTGACGCGTAGCCGGTGTTCGCTGACGAGCTGATAGGTCGAGACGCCGGGGAGCACGACCAGCGATGGGGTGAGGATCCGGATCGTCGGCGCGGCGACAGCCCGGTCGCCGGCGGCCAGCCGTAGCCGCCGCAGCGCCCAGGTAAGGAATATCGGTGAGTCGCTCAGCCGGATGATCGCATCCGGGTGCAGCCGTGTGGAGTCGTCGATGCCGGGCAGCGGTGCGCCGCGGTGGCCACCGTCGGTCAGCGCGCCGTCGAGGTCGCCGGTCTCTTCGGTACGGCAGGTCCACCCGTGCTCAGGATCGCGGGCCAACCGTAGCGTTCGGTTCCAGTCGCCGCCCTCGCACGTCACGGTCAGGTCACGCACGACCGCGTCGGCGTCCAGTTCGGCGTGCCAGCGCTTGGTGTGCGGCACCGGCCCGGCGATGACGGCCGAGCCGCTCGCCGCCCGCGGGTCGTTGCCGACCGGGAAGACCAGCTCAGTGCCGACCGTGTCCGTGCGCTGCCAGATCAGCGGCGCGCGCTGCGCGCTGGTGTCTCGCACGCGATGTCCGGCAGTGCCCTGCGACGAGGCCAAACCCATGGTCATCTCCTGTTCAGGTCAAGCGGCGGACGGTCGTGCGTAGGAGCCGCCGAGAGCCACATGGGCGGCACGTTGTGCGTCGGTGAATGCGGCACGGCAGCTCGCGGCGTCACGATGGACGGCCGGCGATTCGGCGATCACCATCCCGTCGCGGCTGGTCAGCTGCCATTTGAGGTGACCATCACGAGCTGCCACGACGCTGACCGTGCCGTTGCCGTCACGCAGCCGCGCCAGCGCCTGCCGGCTCGACGCGGCGTCCGGTCCAGCAGTGGTGCGTGCCAGCACGTCGGCGCCGTTGCCGGTGCGGCTGACCAGCCGCCAGCCGGACCCGGCGCCGCGGGGGCCGGGCACGAGGGCTATCACGGCCGCCCTCCTCCCGTGTCGGTGGCTGCCGCGGTGTCGCCTTGCTCCGCTCGCGGTGGGCGACCGGCGGCCTTGCGCCGACCGGTGAGTCCGTTGACGACGGCCTCGATGGTCTGTTCGAGGTAGTTGAAGTCCGGTACGGCGACCGCTTCGGCCCGTTCGTGCAGGTTGGCCGCGGTGACGGTGTCGTCGATACGAGCGACGTGATGCTCGCCGTTGTTGTCCATGATTGCGCTCCGCTCATCCTCCAAGACTTCTTACCCAGTGCCTTGCACATAACCATCATTGCACTATGCAAATGTTTGTGCCAGTGAGCCCGGGCAGATGCGACCAGGATGAGATCGGCGTGGCAGCGTGCGCGGCAACAGGCTCCGGTCAGGTGGACTGACCGTCCTCCGACGCGACGGCGTCGTCCGGGCCGTCCGGTTCGTCGTCGGCCTCGGTGGCGTGTGCGCTCCAGCCCAGCCACCAGTCGTGCTCGTCCGGCTCCCCCGCCGCCTCGGCGAACGCGCACAAAGCCTGCGTGACGACCGGCTCCCAGAGCTCAGCCGTCGCGGTTACCAACCGTTCGAGTTCGGCGCGGCGGCGGGTCATCACCTGTTCGACGATGTCGTGGCCGGCCTTGGTCAGCCGCAGGCGTACGACCCGCCGGTCGCTGGATGAACGCGTTCGCCGGACCAGGCCTTTGCGGACCAGCCGGTCACACATGCGGGTGCCGGTGGACGGGTTGACCCGCAGTTCCTCGGCGATGTCGATGCTGCGCTGCGCGCCCCGCACGGCCAGCACCACCAGGGCGCGGAACTGCGGCAGGGTGACGTCTCCGTCGATGCCGGCCAGGGAACGGGCGGTCAGGCCGACGAAGGCTCGGCTGGCCAGCATCAGGGCCTGAACGGCGTCCTCGTTGACCGCGGGAACAGATGTTTGCATACGGACATCATTGCATTGTCATGACACTGGAGCGGGTCAGCCGATGCGGTACGGCGAGGCGGTCTCGTCGCGGAAGGTGAGACCGTGCCCGGGTCGCGACAGGTCCGGTCGCAGCAGGCCGCCGGGCAGGGGCGCGGCGGCGCCGTCGAACAGCATGGTCTCGATGCGCACGTGGTCGTGGAACCATTCCAGATGTCGCAGGTTCGGTGTGGCAGCGGCGGCGTCGAGGTGCAGATGGGGCGCGCAGTGCCCGGAGATCTGCAGGTTGTTCGCGGCGGCGACGGCGGCGACGCGCTGCCACTCGGTGATGCCGCCGCATCGTGACAGGTCGGCTTGCAGGCAGTCCACGGCGCCGGCCTGCACCATGCGGGCGAAGTACGGCAGGTCGTAGCCGTATTCGCCGGCCGCGACGTCCGCGGCGATGGCGCTGCGGATCTCGTGCAGGCCGACGAGGTCGTCGGAGGACACCGGTTCTTCGAACCATCGCACGTCGCAGTCGGCGGCTTCGCGGGCGACGCGGATGGCTTGTTTTCGGGTGTATCCACCGTTGGCGTCGACGTACAGTTCGGTGTCGTCGCCGATGATCTTCCGGGCGTGGGAGATCCGGGTGAGATCGCGGCCGACGTGCTCGCCCCAGGATTCGGCGATCTTCATCTTGACGCGGGGGATGCCCTGCTGGTGCACCCAGTGGTCGAACTGGGCGGTGAGCTGGCTGTCGTCGTAGCTGGTGAAGCCGCCGCTGCCGTAGATCGGCACCTCGTCGTGGACCATGCCGAGCAGCCGGGCCAGCCTCAGGCCGAGCAGCCGGGCTTTCAGATCCCACAGGGCCACATCGACGGCGGAGATCGCGCAGGCGGCGATGCCGAGCCGGCCGATGTTGCGGGCGCCGCGCGACATCGCGTCGTAGGCGCCTGCCACATCGAATGCGTCGCGGCCCCGCACCAAGGGCGCGAGCACCTCCTGGACGAACGGCCGGCAGGCCGCCGCGCCGTAGGTCCATCCGGTGCCCACCTGATCGCCGGCGTGGGCGCGGACCACGATCATCGTCGTGGAGGTCCAGGTGATGGTGCCGTCGGCCTCGGGGGCGTCGGTCGGAATGCGGTAGGCGGCCGCGGTGACGAACTCGACCGGGAGTTCGGCTTCTATGAAAGAGGTCATCGTTGCCTGGCTTCCGGTCGCGTCGACACGGCCCGTTCCGGGAGCTCGTCGATGGTGACGCCGCGCAGGGCGGCGTTGACCACTTCGGCGAGGTGGACGGGTTGGCGGGTGGTGCCTGCCTCCTGGATCTGTGTACGGCAGGAGAATCCGTCGGCGAGGATCAGGGTGGTGTCGGCGGCGGCGCGTACGGCCGGGAGCAGGGCCTGCTCGCCGACGGCGAGGGAGACCTCGCGGTGATCCGGCGTCATGCCGAAGTTGCCAGCGAGGCCGCAGCAGCCTGAGGCCAATTTTTCGTTGTCGAGGCCGACGCGGCGCATCAGCTCCTGGTCGGCGTCGTAGCCGAGGACCGCGTGGTGATGGCAGTGGGTCTGGCTGATCGCCTGCGGTCGCTGCCCGCCGACATTGCGCAGCGGGGGCAAGGCGATGTCGTGGTCGTCGACCAGTAGTTCGGCCAGGGTGCGGGTCTGCTTCCTCAGGCGGAGCACGTCCTGGTCGTGGCCGAGCAGGTCGAGGGCATCGGAGCGGAACACCGCGGTGCAGGAGGGTTCCAGGCCGATGATCGGGGTGCCGGCGTGCAGCCAGGGGGCGAGCACGCCCAGGGTGCGTCGCAGCACCTTGCGGGCGATGTCCAGTTGTCCGGTGGAGATCCAGGTGAGACCGCAGCAGACCTGCTGCCTGGGCATGTCGACGCGGAAGCCGAGCCGTTCGAGTACACCGACCGCCGCCGCGGCGATGCCCGGGGCAAGGTAGGTGGTGAACGTGTCCGGCCACAGCAACACCGTGCCGCGCTCCCCCGTCCCGCCTGGCGTACGCGCGTGGAACCAGCGTTTGAAGTCAGCGGTGGCGAACCGGGGCACGTCACGTTTCGGGTCGATGCCGCCGAGCCGTTTCACCAGTGTGCCGAGCAGCGGGGCGTGGGTGAGCGTGTTCGTCAGGCCGGGGGCGAGGGCGGCGGCGCGGGCGGCGGCGGGCAGCCAGCCGAGCGTGTAGTGCGCGGCCGGGCGTAGCCGGCCGGCGTAGTGGTGGGCGAGGAATTCGGCTTTGTAGGTGGCCATGTCGACGTGCATGGGGCAGTCGCGCTTGCACCCCTTGCAGGCCAGGCACAGATCCAGAGCGTCGGCGACGGATTCGTCGCGCCAGCCGTTGATGGTTTCACCGCGCAGCATCTCGAACAGCAGCCGGGCCCGGCCGCGGGTGGAGTGCTGTTCATCGCGGGTCACCTGGTACGACGGGCACATCACGGCGTCGCCCGGGTCCTGGCGGCGACATTCGCCCACTCCGGCGCAGCGCAGTGCGGCGCGCGCGAAACTGCCATCGTCATCGCGATAGTGGAAGTAGGTGTCCGGTTCCGCCGGCGTGTAGTCCGCGCCCAGCCGCAGCTGACCGTCGATGGGATTGGCGTGAACGACCTTGCCGGGGTTCATCCGGTTGTCCGGGTCGAAGATCGCCTTGAACTCCTCGAACGCGTGCACGACGTCGTCGCCGTACATCTTGTTCAGGAGCCGGCCGCGGGCCTGGCCGTCGCCGTGTTCGCCGGAGTAGGAGCCGCCGTAGCCGCTGACGAGGGCCGCAGCGTCCTCGACGAAGCTGCGGAAGTCACGGACACCGTCGGCGGTGACCATGTCGAACGGGATGGAGGTGTGCAGGCAGCCGTCGCCGAAGTGGCCGTACAGGCTGGCGGCGTCGTAGCCGTAGCGGTGCAGCAGCTTCTGGAAGTCGCGTAGGTAGTCGCCGAGCTTGTCGGGCGGTACGGCGGAGTCTTCCCAGCCGGGCCAGGTGTCCGGTCCACCGCCGGGTGTGCGTGCGGTGGCGCCGAGCGCGGCCTCGCGCACGGCCCACATCTGCTCACGGTGTTTCGGGTCGTCGTAGAACTTGGCTTCGTCGTGGTGCAGTTCGGCGAGCATGTCGTGGATGGTGGCCTTGGCCTGCTCGGCGGTGTCGGCGCCGAAGTCGGCCATGAGCCAGGCGCCGCCTTCCGGCAGCATTCGCAGTGCTTGTGGGCGCATGTGCTCCTCGCCCTCGTAGTGCACCAGTTTGTCGTCCAGGCCTTCGAGCGCGACCGGCGCGTACTTGTTGACCGTCGGTACCGCGTCGGCGGCCGTGGCGATGTCCGGGAACGCCAGCAGCACCAGGACACGTTCGGGTGGTTCGGGCAGCAGCCGTAGCTCCGCGCGCAGCACGGTGACACAGGTGGACTCGGTGCCGACCAGCGCCTGGGCCAGGTCGAAACCGTGCTCGCTAAGTAGAGCGGGCAGGTTGAATCCGGAGATGCGGCGGGGTAGCTGTGGGAAGGCGCGGATGCGGTCGGCGTTGCGGTCGCGAAGGGCACGGACCCGCCGGTAGATGTCCGCCTTTCGATCGCCTGCGGCGAGGATCGCCTCGAGTTCGTTGTCGCTGGTGGCACCGACCCACATGCGGGTGCCGTCGTAGGTCAGGACCTCCAGACGGCGCACGTTCGCGGCGGTGGTGCCGCTCCACTGTGCTGTGGAGCCGCATGAGTTGTTGCCCAGCATCCCGCCGATGGTGCAGTGATCGTGGGTTGCCGGTTTCGGGCCGAAGACCAATCCGCCGTGTCTGCGGGTCTGGGTGTTCAGCTCGTCCAGGACGACCCCTGGCTGCACCACGGCCAGGCGGTTCTGTTCGTCGATGGATTCGACCGCGGTCAGATGCTTGGAGAAGTCCATGACGACCGCGACGTTGCAGCACTCCCCGGCCAGGCTGGTGCCCCCACCGCGCGAGAGCACCGGCGCACCGAACTCGCGGCAGACTGCCACTGTCGCCACGACGTCGTCGAGAGTCTTGGGGACGACCACGCCGATCGGCACCTGCCGGTAGTTCGACGCGTCGGTCGCGTACAGGGCGCGGGTGCCCGCATCGAAGCGGACACCGCCGCGGACCCTGGCGCGCAGCGCGGTCGCCAAGGCGGCCGCGTCGACCGTGCGCCGGTCGCCGGCGCCGGCTCGGGGCTGGGGGTCGGGAAGGGCGACGCGGGTCATGCGTCCCCCTTGAGCTGAGCGATCTTGTCTTTGAACAGGGTGGTGGCGATGGCTGCCTTGTGCGGCTGGCCGTGCAGGAACGCAGCCGCGAACTTCTTGGCCTGCTCGTAGCTGACTTTGCCGGGCATCGGAGGTTCGTTCGGGTCGACCGCCACGTCGACCAGCGCCGGGCCCGGATGGGCGAGTGCTTCGCGCAGAGCGCCGCGCAGGTCGCCGGGCTTGGTGATCCGGGCGCCGAAGCCGCCGCATGCCTGCGCCCACGCCGCGAAGTCAGGTTGCGGAGAGCCGAACCGCACCCCGTGTTCCGGGTAGCCCAGAACCATCTGTTCCCACAGGATCTGCCCGAGCGCGTTGTTGTTGTTGATCACTACGGTGATCGGCAGCCCGTAGCGGCAGGCGGTGGAGAACTCCGCCATCAGCATGGCGAAACCGCCGTCGCCCTGCAGGGCGATGACCTGCCGGCCGGGGAACGCGTGCTGGATACCGATCGCGTACGGCAGGCCCGGCGCCATTGTGGCCAGATTGCCCGACAGGTAGAACTCGCGCCCGCCGCGGATGGTGAAATGCCGTGCCGCCCAGGTGGCGATGGTGCCGGAGTCGCAGCAAAGCACAGCGTCGTCAGTGGCGAGCTCGTCGATGCAGGCAGCCAGGTATTGCGGGGCGATCGGATCCCGTTGCGGGTCCTGCAGGGCGGCCATCTTCTCCCGCCAGTCGCGCATCGCCGCCTGATATTTTTCGAGGTGCGACCGGTCCGGTTGCCGGCGCAAGCGCGGTAGCAGGGCTTCCAGTGTGGCGCCGACGTCACCGACCAGCGGCACTGCGGTCGGCAGCCGGGTGCCCACGCGGGTCTGTTCGACGTCGATCTGTACCACTTTCACGCTGCCGGGCTCCGGCAGGTGTTTCGTGTAGGGAAAGTTCGTGCCCAGCATGATCAGGGTGTCGATGTCACCCATCAGGTCCTCACTCGGTGCGGTACCGAGCAGCCCGATCCCGCCGGTGGTGTACGGCGAATCGTCGGCGATGACCATCTTGCCCGGCAACGATTTGACCACCGGCGCGCCCAACTTCTCGGCCAGGGCCTCGACCAGCGTTCCGGCACCGCGAGCGCCGACGCCGGCCAGGATGGCGGTCCTACCGGCGGCATTGAGCGTGGCCACCGCGTGGGTGAGGTCGTCGTCGCGGGGCCTTGTCGCCGCCCTCAGGTACACCGGGGCGGTGCTCGACGGATTCGCCGGCGCGACATGCTGATACGGATCCTCACCGGCCGCGGCGACCTGAATGTCGTTGGGCACACACAGGTGCGAAACGCCGCGCCGGGCATAGGCGTGCCGGACCGCCAGATCCACCAGCGCCGGCAATTGCTGCGGGTTGACCACCATCTGGTTGTAGACCGCCACGTCGGCGTACAGCTTGGTCAGATCCACCTCCTGTTGGTAACCGGTACCCAGCACCGACGTCTCCTGCATCCCGGTGATCGCCAGCACCGGCGCATGATCCAACGCGGCGTCGTACAAGCCGTTAGCCAGGTGAATGCCGCCCGGCCCGGACGTCGCCAGACACACCCCGATCCGGCCGGTGGCCTTGGCATAGGCACTGGCCATGAAGGCCGCCGCCTCCTCGTGGTGCACCAGCACGAACCGCACCCGATCGGCGTTACGGCGCAGCCCTTCCATGATCCCGTTGATGCCGTCACCGGGGATCCCGAACACCGTGTCGACGCCCCAGTCCGCCAGCCGGGAGATCAGAACCTGAGAAGTAATCGTCTCCATGAACCCAAAGTACCGTGTTATGCACCAGGCAAACATTGCATATGGCAAGTTTTTTGCATCGTGAGGTTTCAGGGCACCGCGGGGCGGTACCTCTGTGGCATGCAGCGTCTCGTAAAGCTCGAATCGACGACAGCGATGCGACCTCTCGGCCGACCTCTACCGCCGTACGGCAGAGGTGCGCAACGGAGCCTTCGGCGGCGTTCCGGCCTGGTGTGCCTGCTGGCCATCGCGCTCACCACGGCGCTCGCGGGCTGTGGTGATCCTCAACAGGTGGTCGCCAGCGGCGCGATCGGTGCGGAGGGCCGCAGCGGCGACATCCTGCTGCGCGGTGTACGGGTCGCCGCACCGCCACAGCCGCAATACCCAGCAGGCGCCGACGCGGACGTGTGGCTCACCTTGCTCAACGAAGGCCGCCAACCCGACACGTTGACCGGGGTGTCATCACCGGACGCGGACACCGTCATCATCCGCACCGACGACAACTGCGACGGGACCGCCACCACCGTCAGCAGCCTCAGCCTGCCGGCCGCCGACACTCTTCCCGGACCCGTACACAGTGACAACCCGTCGACCACCAGACCGTTCGAGTCCTACAGCCTGCGCCTGGTCAATCTGACCCGCGACGTCCCGGCCGGCACGACAGTGAGCCTCACATTCCAATTCCAGCGCGCACCCGCGGTAACCCTGGAGGTGCCGGTACGCCCACGCCAGGACCAGGCAGAACCTGGTCATCTCTGCGACTCCCCTGCGGCAGCACCCAGAAGCTGATTCAAAGACCGAACCGTCCGATACAGGGGAAAAGCAGCAAGCACTGTGGTTGATCGCATCGCGGACCTCTGGGACCGCGCACTCCACACCCCTGTTCTAGCCCCCCAGATCGACCAGTACCTAGACGACGATCCGATCCGGGCCCGCTTCTCGCCCGGGGCCGGTGAACGGCCTCGCTGCTGGTGCAGCCGATGATGGATGGTGGGGCGTCGAGCCCTCCCCTTTGACCGTCCCGCGCTGGACTTGCTACCAACCCGGCGGCCGCACCAGTGACAGGAGACCACCACGAGCGCGACGGATCGCACGGATTCTGTGGCGCAGACGCAACCGCGTGGGCTCCTGTGGTCTTGTGGGGCGGCTGTCTATTCGTTGTGCAGCACGATGGCGATGCTAGCCCGGGCCGCCGACCGGGCCGGCAGGAAGGCGCCGAGCGCCGCGATGACGACGCCGGCCAGGGCCAGCGAGGCGAGTGTCACCGGGCCGTAGACGTGCACCATGCGGGCGGGAAAGGCGACCTGGGCCGCTCGGGCCATGGCCGGCATGACGAGGTGGTGGGCCAGCACCCCCAGCGGGATGCCGAGCAGACCCCCGGCTGCCCCGAGCGCCGCCATGGACGTGACGACCATCGCGGTGACCTGACGTGGTGTCATCCCGCACATTCCGCTCAACTTGCCGAGGTGGGAAGGGAGCCGCCGTCAAGTGCTGACGAAGGTGGCGAAAGCGGTGAGATCCTAACGCAAAGGTTCAAGAGGACCTCGTGGCTGGCGCCGACGGAACGCGAAACATGCGTGGCGGTGGTGCCGGTGCGGATTCACAGCAGGTCCTTGTCATCGCGGGCGCCTTGCCAGATACGTCAGCCACCGAGAATTTCGCGAGGGCGGCGACACGAGCAGATGGTGGAGTTCAGACGATCGTCATCGGCGTATCGCAGCACACCGCCGCGGCGCGGACGCCGCCTCAGTCGGTGATACCGGCATCGGCGAAGCGCGCCGCGATCTGGCCCCGACCCGAGACTCCCAATTTAGGAAAGATGCGGTAGAGGTGGGATCCGACGGTGCGGGAGGAGAGCGCCAGCCGATGGCCGATTTCGCTGTTGGACAGGCCCTCGCAGACCAAGCGGGCGATCTTGAACTCCTGTGTCGACAGGAGAGCGGCCAGCGGCTCGGCAGCGCTGACTTCGTCCCGGCGCTGGCCGGCTGCGTCGAGTTCGTCGAGAGCCTCCCGCGCCCACGCGGTGGCCCCGAGTTGGTGCAGTGTCTGCTGTGCCGTCCGCAGCGGGATGCGGGCGCGGTTCGCCTGATGATGTCGGCGCAGCCAGCGGCCGAAGGAGAGCTGCAGGCGAGCCCTCGGCCACGGCCAAGCGGCCAGCTCGGAGGCCAGGCCAGCAAGATGGAGCTGCTCGGCGTCGTCATCAGCCGACAGGACCGCTCGGGCGTAGGCGAGCTGGGTCGTGAGCAGAGGAGACGGCGCTGCCCCGGTCGTCCTTTCCATCATGGCGACGATCGATCGGCCGTCGTCCGGCTGCCCGCTGCGCGCCGCCGCCTCGGCGAGGTACATGATCGCCCGGCTCTGTTCCCCGCGGTGATGGCTCGGATCGCGCGGATCGAAGATCCGGCTGAGGGAGGTCATCGCCTCCAGGTACCGGCCGGACGAGATACCGGCGATGCCGCGGGCGACCTGCGCTCTCGTCAGGGCGCCGCTCCCTCGTCGCGTGGACGGATGTTGCTCGACCTGTGTGGCCAGCCCCAGCGCCCTCGCCACGTCACCGCGCAGAGCGGCGGCCTTGGCCGCCGTAGCCATCAGGTTCACCTGCAGGTAAGTCCCCGTGGACGAGGTCAGGGTATGAGCCTCGGCCAGCGCGGTCTCACCGCGGTCCCAGTCGCCGACGTCGAAGTGCATGTCTGCCGACAGGCTCAGCACGCCGCCCAGCGTGCCACGTAGTCCGCGGGCGCGCAGCGTGGCCTCGGCACGGTCGAGCAGTTGCAGACCTCGGACATAGTCACCGACAGCGTGTGCTGCCACGCCCAGGTAGTACAGCGTTTCGCCATCCGCATCCTCGTCGACCTCGGCCAGGGCGGAGGCGACAGCCCGGCCGTTGCCGGCGGAATCGATCAGGGCCCACATCGCGACGGCACGCGCCTCCGGATGCCGCCTTGCCAGCCGGTCGGTCAGGGCGTTCACGGCTCTGCGCGTACGGGCACTCGAAGGTCGCGACGATGCGCTCAGTGCCGCTGCGTATCCGAGGTCCATACCGAGATCGACATCCTGGCGGGCGAGAGCGAGATCGGCGTGGGCGCACAGACGCCGGATCGCGGAGGTCCCGCCGGTGGCGACGAGGGTGTCGCCGGCCAGCAGTTCGGCGCGCATCCGGTCGAGGTCGGCGAGATCGTCACTCATGGCCTCGGTACGCAGCTGTGCAACAGTGTCGCCGTCGCCGAGCAAAGCGGCTTGTCGAGCACCGAGCAGCAGGCGCCGTCCGCGCTCACCTGCCGTGGTGCTCAGTGCGGCGGCGCGGCGCAGGGCCGGCACAGCCGCTGCGGCGTCACCGTGCCGGATGCTGTCGTAGCCGTGCCGTTCCAGATCAGCGGCGATCTTGTCGTCGGGTCCGGTGGCGCCGTACGCACGGTGCCACGTGCGACGCCGGGAGTTCATCGTGACGACCTCTCCGAGGGCTCGCTGAGCTGCTTGCCGCCGGCTGGCCGGTTCGCGTCGGGCAACAGCTGACCTCACCAGTGGATGGGCCATGCGGATGCGGGTGTCGTCGTAGCTCAGCAGACCGAGCGCCACAGCCGGGTCTAGAGCAGCCGTCGTCACCGTCCCGCCACCCAGCAGTGTGGCTGCGGCGATGACCTCCTGCAGGCTGTCGGCCGTAGTGAGGGCTGCGACCAGCACGGCGTCGCGGCTGGAGGTCGGCAGATCGGCCAGGCAGTCGCCGAAGGCGCGAAGCAGCGCCGGGCTCAGGGGCAAGATGGGCTCCGGCGCGTCCAAAGGTGGGGTGGCTCGGTCAGCGGCCGAGCGCCCGAGTTCCACGAGTGCCAGCGGGTTGCCCACCGCGTGGTCCATGACCCATCGGCGCTGCGTCCGGTCCAGGGCGGGTGCGAGCCGGGCCAGCAGTCGATGTGCGGCGATGTCGTCGAGTCGCCGCAGCGGAATCGAACGCAGAGCACCCCAGGTTTCCGTCGGCACCATCGAATCGGTCGAGGTCGCCACCACGACGACGCGGCGCCGTTCAATACGTCGTGCCAGGAAGGTCAGGACGTGGCGGCTTTCTTGGTCCAGGAGCGGCATGTCGTCCACCGTGAGCACGACTCGGCTGCGCGACGCGGCCTCGCTGACCAGCTCAACGGTTGCCAGCGAGACCGCCAGCAGGTCCGGACGACGACCGTCGTGGATGCCGAGGGCGGTCAGCAGTGCACGCCGCTGAGGTGCCGGCAGCGTCTGTGTCCTGGGCAGTAGCGGTCGTAGCAGCCGGTGCAGGGCCGCGAACGGCAGCTCGGACTCGGCCCGGCTGCCTGCCGTCTCGAGGACTTCACACTCCGCCGAGCGTGCGATGTCCTCGGCGGCCAGCAGGCACGCCGTCTTGCCGATGCCTCGCTCGCCCAGAAGCAGCAGAGCCTCTCCCGGGCCGTTCGCCTGCGTGATGGCATCCGACAGGAGCGTGATCACGTCGTCGCGGCCGACCAGGGTCTCCGCGCTCATCGCTCACCGAGCCGGATCCGGCTTCCGGCGGCTTCCGCCGAGGGCCATTCATCAGTGCTGAGCTTTTGCATCCGATTGGCAGCGCGTACGCAGCTGTATCTTGCTTCCATACCGACCCCCGCCTGACGTTAGGCGGGTGCGGGATCGTGCGTTCTGAACTGCGCTACTGCAGTAGTGCTTAACTTTCGAGCGCGGGACCCAGCGCGGGACCAAGCGCGGCACCGAGCTGGTTACGCGCGGTGATGCCGATCTTGGGATAGATGCGGTGGACAGCAGTCGCACGGCTCTCGCGGAATCGCCCGAACTCACGGCTACCTCGGCGGCCGTCAAACATCGCAACGCGTGTTTGAGCGGGTCAGGGGTCAGCTCCGCGGCCCGCTCCAGCGCGGCCAGCGAGGTGTGGCGACCGCCTCGGGTTGCCGCGCGGGTCGCTGCCGCCTCGATCGCCGCCGCTGTCTGTTCGTCCGGCTCCACAGCGGCCGCAGCGAGGTGCCAGGCCCGGCGGTCAGGCTGCTCGCGCACCACCTCCGCCAGGACGCTGTGCGCGACGCGCCGGTCGGCCGGCGATGCGCCCTGGTACACCGCTGAACGGACCAGGGGGTGGCGGAACAGGATCTCGCCCCGGTCGACGGTGAGCAGGCCAGCATCCACCGCGAACTGCAGTGTTGTCAGCGTGTCGCCCGCGTCGGGTTTCAGCAACGGCGCCGCGAGCAGCAGCTCCCGCGCTGAGTCCTGGTCGTTGGTGGCGGCGAGCAGGGTCAGTGCCTGAGCTCCTGGCGGCAACTCGTGCAACCGGGCGGAGAAGGTCGCTTGCAGCCGGCTGGTCAGCGGCAACGATCCGGGCAGGCCGTCGGCCGGCCCGGCGCCCGCGCGGGACAGTTCGAGCAACGCGAGCGGATTGCCGGCGGCGACTCGCAGGATGTGCCTGCGGGCCGGCATTGCCAGATCGGGAGCGTTGAGGTCGAGCAATGCTCGGGCGGACTCGTCGTCCAGCGGGTCGATGTGCAGCTCGGGCAGGCCCGTGGTCGTCAGCGGCGAGACGTAGCCGTCCCGGATGATCAGCGAGACAGACACCGGTTCGGCGCCCAGCCTGCGAGCTACGAAGTCGAGTACCTGTCCGCTCGGTGCGTCCAGCCACTGGGCGTCGTCGACGAAGATCGCGATCGGAGATCGGTCGGCTGCCGTGGCGAGCAGCTCCAGAACAGCCAGGGCCAGGATGAACGGCTCGCCGGCCTGTGCTTCGCCGGTGCCCATGGCCGCAGCCAGAGCCGCCTGCTGACGAGGCGCGAGGGTCCCGGCCAGGGGCATAATGGGGCGCAGCATCTGGTGGAGCCCCGCGAAGGGCAACGACGCCTCTGCTTCGACCCCACGGGTCATCAGAATCTGCGTACCGGTCAATTCGCGGCAGACCGCTGAGATGAGCGCCGACTTTCCCACGCCGGCCTCACCTCGCAGGACCCACGCCCCTCCCGTTCGGCCGGCACGGACGAGATCACCGACGGCGAGGATCTCACGGTCCCGGCCGATCATCGCTGCCACGCGGCCATTGTCCGCCGCGGGATCCGGTGCGCCTAATCCGACCGGTCGCTCTGATCAGGATTCCTTGAGCCGCGTCGCCAGCTGTGCCCGCGACTTGATACCCAGCTTGGGGAAAATCCGATAGAGCCGCGAACCGACCGTCCGCGGTGACAGGTAGAGCTGTTGACCGATCTCGCGGTTGGACAGGCCCTGCGCCGCGAGGTGGGCGATCTGTCGCTCGTCCGCGGTCATCAGGGAGTCCGCACCGGCAGGGGCCGGCGTCGCATCGCTTTCGCCCGCGGCCCGCAGTCCCGTTCGCGTTTGCCGGGCCCAGCCGGCCGCGCCGATCAGCTCGAAGGTGCCCAGCGCCGAGCGTAGCGGCTCGCGGGCCTCGGCCGGCCGGCGCCTGAGCCGCAGCCAGTTGCCGTAGGCCAGCTGGATGCGGGCTCTCGGCCACGGCCATCGAGTCAGGTCCGCGCGCAGGGCCGCCTGGTACAGGTCTTCGGCTTCCGCATGGTCGGCGAGCACCGCACGGGCGTACAGCAGGTGCACGAGCAGTACCGGCGAGGGGATCGTCTCGGCCAGGATCTCCATCCGGTGCAGGACGGCGCGGGCGTCCGCCAGCCGTCCGCAGCGCGCGGCGGCCTCAGCGAGGAACATGAGCCCGCTGAGCTGTTGGCGGGCATGGTGCCGCGGGTCGCGAGAATCGAAGATCGGTGCGAGTTCGACGTACGCCGACGCGTGCTGTCCGTCGGACAGGTGAGCCACGCCGCGGGCGATCTGTGCCAGCGAGAGGAAATCTCGCTGCACCCGCTCGGGACAGGCCGCCTCGATGTCCGCCGCGTGCCGCAGAGCGGCATCGCAGCTCCCGGTCAGGGCGGCGAACACGGCCTCGACCGCGGCGATCCCTGCGCTCCAGGTGGGCTGACCCGTCTCGGCTGCCAGCCGCCGGCCCTCTTGCAGGCTCTGAGCTGCTCGTCGCCAGTCGCCCAGGTCGCAGCGTACTGCCGCCTGGACCGCGAGCACATGCGGCAGCAGCCCAAGTTGTCCCTGCTCACGCAGCCGGGACTCGGCGGCGTCGAAATAGTCCGCGGCGAGGACCTCAGCGCCCACGGCGCGTGCCGCCATACCGAGCTGACGCAACTGATCGGGATCGGAGACGCTGCCGGGTGCGGCCGCGGCGAGCCGCCGCATCGTCTGTGCACCCTCGGCGAGCGGCTCGGTCATCGCGATCGCCGCGATGCTCCGGGGATCCTCGCGTGCCGACGACAGGCTCCGGGCAACCGCCACGAGCTTGTTCCGGGCGGCCGGCTCGGTGTCCGCCCACCAGCACCGCAGGCCCGCGGTGAAGAGCAGGTCCAGCGCAAGGTCTCGTTCGCCGGAGCCGGCGGACCGGGCCGCGTACCGGCACAGTTGCCGCACGCGCGCCGCATTGCCCAGATCCGCCTCGACGAACATCTCGCGCAGCCACTCGGCCCGGGCCAGGTCCAAGGCGGACAGGTCATCGTGTTCCGCCCCATCGAGCAGCCGGTTCACCAGGTCGGCACGTCCCAGGCCGTACGCGTGCCGTGCCGCCAGCAGAAGCCGCAGGCCCCGCCGACGAGATCGGGTCGTCAGCTGTGCGGCCCTCTCCAGGACGATGACTGCGGTCATCACGGACCCACGCCTCAGACTCTCGACATGGCTGGCGTCGAGACGGTCCGCCACGTCATCGTCTGGTCCCTGCACGGACTGCGCCTGATGCCAGACGCTGCGGTGGGGCTGCCCGGATAGTGCGACGCTCATCGCCGCGTGCGCGGCACGTCGGCGACGACGAGACTCCCGGTACAGCACACCCGATCGGACCAGCGGATGCCGGAACCTGACGGAAACCGCATCGAGGCTGACCAGTCCGGCCTGCTCGGCCGTCTCCACAGCGTCGGTCGTCACCGGTACGCCCGCGAGAACCGTTGTTCCGGCGAGCACCTCGTTCAGGTCCTCCCCCGTGGCGACGGCGGCGACCAGCAGCACATCCCGGACATCACCGGGAAGTTCTTCGATGCGTGCCGCGAACGCCCGCTCGAGGCGGGAGGTCAGCGACACCGATGCCGACGTCATGTCCCGGACGTCCGTCCGCGTCGAACGCCAGGCCGCCGGGAGTTCCACCAGAGCCAGCGGGTTGCCACAGGCCTGGCCGAGGATCACCCGGCGCTCGACGACCGTCAGGTCGGCAGCCACCTGATCGATGATCTCCTGCGACGACTGCTCGTCGAGGCCGGTCAGAGCGATCTCGTCGGCGCCGGCGACGACCACCGGCACGTCATGACCGGCCCGCAGTCCGGTGATCATGACAACCCGGTCGTGCCGTATCCGGCGCGAGAGGAAGGCCAGCACGTCGTTGCTCGGTGCGTCCAGCCATTGGGCGTCGTCGACGATCAGCACGACCGGGCGGCGCACCGCAGCGTCGACCACGAGGGTCAGCGCGGCCAGAGCGATCAGAAAGAGCTGCGGGGTGGGTCCCTCTCGCAGGCCCAGGGCTGTCAGCAGGGCCCGTTGCTGAACAGACGGAAGCGAGCCGACATCGGCAATCAGCGGCCGCAACAGCTGGTGCAGGCCGGCGAACGGCATCATCGACTCCGACTCGATGCCGGACGCGCTCAGCACGAGCGCGCCGTCCGCCCCAGCCGTCGTGGACGCCATCCGCAACAGACTGGACTTGCCGACGCCAGCCTCGCCGTGTACCACCGTCGAACTGCCCTCAAACCCGATTCTGGCCAGCGCACGAGCCAGGACTGCCCATTCCGGTCCGCGTCCGACGAGTCCGATGTCCGCGGCTGCCCGTGGCCGCGCGGCGGCGTGAGTCATGGCCGGCGACCAGGCTCCGGCGGAAGTGATCCCTGCGCCGAGCTCAGCGCTTGCGCTGCGCGTACTGACCACCGGGCCGCGCCGATGCGGTCGAACGCCCGCCGGGCGGGAGCGAGGTGGGTCACCGCGTCGTGGTGGCGGCCGGCAGCCACCAGCCACCGCCCGTACTCCAGCTCGATCCGGGCCCTCAGCCATGGCCAGCGCCCCAGGTCGTGCCGGAACGCCGCACGGTAGTGACCTTCCGCGTCGTGGGTCTCGGCGAGCACAGCCCTGGCGTACAGAAGGTTGACCCTTAGCAGGGGCGCGGGAGTGACGACGGCGACGGTCTCCAGGACCTCCATGATCCGGCGGGCCTCCGACGTCCGCCCACAGTCCACGGCGGCCTCGGCCGTCAGGGAGAACCCCCCGAACGACTCCCGCAGGTGGTAGCCGGCGTCGGTGGGGTCGTACTGGCGTTTCAGGCAGGCGAACGCCGCAGCCGGACGGCCCGCGCTCAGCAGGGCGGTGCCGCGGGCCTGGTAGCCCAGGCAGATCCGGTCGTTGACCTGGGAGCGGACCGCTTCGGCCTCCGCGTCACGCATCAGTTCCAGGGCTGCCTGCCATTGGCCGCGCAGCGCCATACCGCGGGCTTCGACCAGCACGTTGTTGTGGGCGAAGAGCGCCTGTCCGGTCTCCACGGACACCGCGTCGACCTCTTGACCCGCGGACACGGCGCCGGACCAGTCGCCGAGCTCGAGCCGGATGTGCAGTTGCAGGGCGAGCACGACCGGAAGCAGCCCGAGGCGTCCTTTCGCCCGGAACGACTGCTCCGCGCGATCCAGCAGGTCCGTGGCCAGGACAAGGTCGCCGATCCCGTACGCGGCCATGCCGTACATGCGCAGGGCATCGGCATCGGTGACCGAGTCCAGTGCGGCCGATCGCAGGCACCCGGCGACGTCCGCACCGCGCAGCACCGGTTCGGCGACCGCGACCGCCGCGACGTGCCGGGGGTCGCGGACGGCATGGGTCAGCCGGTCGAGGACGCCGACGATCCTGGTTCGGTCCTCCACGCCGCTGTCGGCCCACCAGACGCGCAGGGCAGCGCTGAGCAGCAGGCTCAGGGCCAGGCCGGCATCACCGTTTCGATCGGCATGCCGGGCACTGTCGCACAGCCTGCGGACCAGCGCCGAATCGGCACTCACGTCGCCGTTCAGCGCCTCGGACAGCCAAACCACGCGAGCCCGGTCGACCTCGCTGAGATCGACGTCGGATGCCTCGCGAAGGATCCGGGCGACGGCGTCGGCCCGTCCGACGCCGAACGCGTGGGCGGCGGCCTGCAGCAACCGTCGGCCGCGCCGCGTCGACGAGCTCGTCAGCTGGGCCGCGCGCTCCAGGCTGGACACGGCCGACATCACCGCGCCGCGGCTCAGCGAGTCCGGCACGGTGGCGGCCAGTTCGTCAGCGACGGCGTCGTCCGGACCCACGATCGACCAGGCCCGGTGCCAGGTTCGGCGGTAACCGTCCGTGACGGTCAGCGCGTCGGCCAGGGCATGGTGCGCGGCGTGCCGCCGCGCCGGCGTCTCGCGCTGCAGGACCCCGGAGCGGACGAGCGGGTGCCGGAACTCGATCGAGGAAGGCCCGGCAGTGATCAGGCCGGCCAGCAGAGCGGGCTGGAGCACCGGATGGGTAGGTTCCACCGTCCCGAAGGCCGACAGCGCGGCGAGAAGCTCCCGGGTGTCGTTGGAGGAACCGACCGCGGCCAGCAACAGAGCGTCCCGGGTGGCCGGCGGCAATCCCGCCACCCGACCGGCGAACGCGTGCTCGAGACGGGCCGACAGAGCGGGCGGATGCTCATCGGTCGGAGGTCCGTCACCCCAGGCCCGGGGCAGTTCCTGCAGAGCCAGCGGATTGCCCAGCGCCTCGTGACGGATACGCCGCACCGCGGACGGGCTCAGCCCGTACGCGGACGCTCTGAGGATCTGCTCGGCGGCCTCGTCGTCGACGCCGAGGATCGGCAACCGGGGGAAGCCGGCGTCGGCGAACAGCCCGGGGTGACCGGTGCGCGTGGCGCCCACCACCACCAGCTGCGCTGCCGGGCTGCGGTGTGCGATGAAGGTCAGGATCTGGTGTGACTGGGGGTCCAGCCACTGCACGTCGTCCAGCAGCAGGACCAGAGGACCTCTGCTGCGGTGCGTGACCAGCAGGGCGAGTGCCGCCTCGGCTATGAGGAACAGATCCGGTGTCGGACCGTCGGAAAGCCCCAAGGCAGTCGCCAACGCGTCACGCTGGACGGGGGGCAGATCAGTCAGCGAACCGATGAGCGGAGCCAGCACCTGGTGGAGACCACCGAAGGGTAGATGCATCTCGTTCTCGGCCCCGACTGCTGCCAGTACCGTGAACCGAGCATCACGGGCGATCGCCCGGGCCGCCGCCAGCAACGCGGATTTGCCGATGCCCGGTTCACCGGCCAGGAGCAGCACCTCACCCCGCTCACGTCCCGCCGCGATGACGGAGGCGAGCGTCGCCAGATGCTGCCCCCTGCCGAGTAGCACATCGTTGCTCATCGCGCCGCTTCCGACCGCTCGATCACGCGACCTCCTCGTCAGGGCCCGTCTGACGCTAACCCCGATCGAGGCGCAGCGGCATGCGTCAACTGACTGCGTTGCGGGCGCCGGACCTGGCGGGGATCACGCCTCGCCGGCCGGTGCGGCCGGCACCACGTACGGGAAGGTGGCGGTCCGGGTGTCGCTGGTGGCCGCGGCCGGCAGGCCCGTGCTGACGGCGGAGTTGGTGACCAGCGAGAAGACCACCTCGGGTGCGTTGTCGCCCAGGCAGCGGCCGTTGAAGTCGGTGAAGCCGAAGACGGCCGGCGTGCCCACCTGATACGGCAGGGTGTCGGGAATCAACCGCTGGGTCACCGCGTCTGCGTAGGCGTCGGGGTGGCGGGTGGTGCCGAGCCGTCGGACGGTGGCGGCCACGAGATCCCGGATGTTCTTGGCATAGTTGGCCTGGTCATCGACGGGATGTGTGGCATTGGCCTGACTGGCGGTGTCGCTTTCCGCGTCGCGGAAGACGGGCCAGATCATCGGTAGTCCGGCGCGGCTGATCTGACGCCAGCCGCCGGAATCGGTGGCGAGCCGGGTGGTGCTCCACACGCGGATCATCCGGTCCGGGAAAACGGCGGAATCGCGATGCGGGATCCTGACGACGATGCTGTTGACGGTGGACCCCGCGAAGGTGCTGGCGGCCTGCCCGGCAAGGAAGCCGGTGACCGTCGCGTCCTGACCATGCTGAATGAGCTTGTCGACCTCGCCGAGCTGGGCGAGATCGAGGAAGAACGGATCCCGTACGCGTCCGGCCCAGACGCTCAGCCCGTCGGGGCCGTCGCAGCGGGCACCGCAGCGGCCACGGCCGATCACCGATCCGGCGACATCGTCGCGAGCAGCGGCATCGTCCTCCAGACGCGAGACCTCGTAGGTCTGCGCGCCGCTGCCGGTCTCGGGCTGAAAGACCAGGCGGAAGGTGAGGTTCTCGACGGGGTCGTCGTCCAGGTGGATCCGGAACTCGTAGCGCGCCTCGTCATGGAAGCCGAGAGGCCGCTCCGTACCGGCGAGAGAAGTCCGGACGTTCATGATCAGTACGGTGGCGTCGGCGTCGTCGAAGACGTACTGGTCGGTGATGTTGAGCCGGGAGTCCTGGCGGGCCAGGGGTGAGTCGAGATGGTGCGACATGACGTCGATCCGTTCTGTCGAGGGAGACCGGGGTCGGAAGGCATCGATCAGGGACGGGCGATCAGGACGATCTTCCCGGGCCGGCGTGGGCCGTGGATCGCCTCGAAGGCGGCCCGGCCGTCGGTCAGGGCGAAGGTGCCGGCGACGACCGGGCGCAGATCTCCGCTGTCGACCAGGGCGGCGATCTTCGTCAGTTCCTCGTGGTCCGGGCGCACCACGAAGAACATGGCCTGCACGGTGTTTCTGCTCGCCCGGGCCGGGTCCGGCGGCGCGGCAAGGGTGATCAACCGGCCGCCCGGGCGCAGCACGGCGTAGGAACGCTCGAGGGTGTCACCGCCCACGGCATCGAGGACGACATCGAGACCGGACAGTTCCTCGTCGAAGCGCCGGGTGGTGTAGTCCAGGAACTCCGCTGCTCCGAGCGAACGGACGAACGCTTCGTTGGCGGGCAGGTCGGTGGCGATCACGTGGGCGCCGAGGGCGGCGGCGAGCTGGACGCCGTAGACGCCCACTCCGCCGGCGCCGCCGTGCACGAGCACACGTTCACCGGCCCGTACCTGCGCATGATCCACCAGAGCCTGCCAGGCGGTGAGGGCGGCCAGGGGTAGGGCCGCGGCCTCGATGTGCGTCGCCTTCGCCGGCTTGGCGGCCAGGGCCGAGGCGGGGACCGTCACGAACTCCGCGGCCGCGCCGTTGCGGTCGAAGTCCACCAGGCCGTACACCTCGTCGCCGACCGTCCAGCCGGCCGCGTGTTCACCCAGGCCGGCGACCACGCCGCTGACCTCGTGTGAGGGGATCACCGGCGTACGGTCGGCGCCGTCACGCGTCTGCCACGACAGATCCCACAGCAGCTCGGTGAGCGTGATCGCGGCAGCGTGCACGGCCACGAGGACCTCGCCCTCGCCGGGAACCGGAACCTCGACGTCCTCGACGGCCAGCTGATCCGGACCGCCCCGATGGTGGGCACGCAGGGCCAGCATGGTCACATTCCCTGCTTCTGCAGCCACTCGAGCGCTGTCGTCGCGACTTCTCGCCAGCCGCTGTCGATGGTCAGTGAGTGCCCACGATCCGGAAACACGATCACGTCGGTGACCGCGGTGGAGTGCCGGTACTGCTTGGCGGTGGCCTTGGTGATCACTTCCGGCACCGTGTGGTCCTGGCCGCCCGCGATCAACAGCAGCGGACCGCGGTCCTCGTTACCCGTGTCGACCTCAGCCGGTGAGTGCAGCGAGAAGTTCGCCGCCGCCGCCTCGAACAACGGCTTGCCCGGGGCAGGAATGCTCCATCGTTCGTGGAGCGCGTCGGATTCCTTCTCGCTGACCGCGTTACCGAAGCCGAACCGGAACTGCTCAGCGGTCAGCGACACCGCGCGGTGGCGATTGGCCGGATTCTTGAACACCGGCAGCGTGGAGTGCAGCGCGGACAGCGGCAGGGGCAACACGCCCTTGATCTGGGCGGCATCGACAGCGACCGCGCCGGCCACGCGGCCCAGACCGAGCAGCTTCTCGGCGATCATGCCGCCGAACGAGTGCCCGACCACGATCGGCGGCTCGCCGAGCTCTCCGATGATCCCGAGGTAGTGGCTCGTCACGTCGTCGATGCCGTGATCGGCGATGGTGTCCGCGCTCTCCCTGGCTGCGGCCACGGTGTCGGGGGTTCCCGGCCACTCGGGGGCGAGAGTGTCGTACCCGGACGCCTCGAACAGTTCCCGCCAGGCGGCCCAGGAGGTCGAGTGCAACCAGAGCCCGTGGATGAAAACGACAGTCGGCATGGGGTCTCCCTGTTCGTTCAGTGATGCCCTCAGCGTGTCGGCGACAGTCGTGGCCGCGCTTCGGTCAATCGACTCCACGGCATGACCGTCCACCCGCGCCGTCATCGCTTGTTTCGAGCCGTGACCGAGAACGCCATGGGCAGGCCGGCAGTCGACTGACTCAAGACCGTCAGCCGGTCGCGGACCTAGCGTCGCCCCATCACCTCCCGACCGAGAGGATCGCCATGCACCGCTATCCGCCCCGTCACGCCGCGACGCCCATCCACCGCACAGTTCGCACCCTGGCCACCGCAGCGACCGCGCTGCTGTTGTTGATCATCGGTACCGTCTCCGCCTCGGCGAGCCCTTCGGTGCCGCGCGGGGCGAAACCCACGATCGTGCTCGTGCACGGTGCCTTCGCCGACTCCAGCGGCTGGAACGCCGATGTCGCCGCCCTGCAACGCCTCGGCTATCCCGTCGTCGCCGCGCCCAACCCCCTGCGAGGCCTGACCCGCGATGCCGACTACGTCCGTTCGGTCCTGCAGACCATCACCGGGCCGATCGTCCTGGTCGGGCACTCCTACGGTGGCGCCGTGATCACCAACGCCGCACGCAGTGTGAGCAACGTGAAGGCGTTGGTCTACGTGGGCGCATTCGTACCGGCCCGGGGCGAAAGCATCGCCACGGTCCTGGACCCGACGGTGTATCCCGGCTCCCTGCTCGGGCCGGACACCGTCGCGCTCCGGCCGTTCCCCGATCCCGCCGTCGCCGGTGGTGTCGACTACGACCTGACGATCAAGCCGGCGGCTTTCCGGAGTGTCTTCGCCGGCGACGTGCCGGCGGCCTCCGCGGCGCTGATGGCGGTCACGCAGCGGCCGTTGTCGCTGACGGCGAACACCGAACCGTCCGGCGAGCCGGCGTGGCAGACCATTCCCAGCTGGGACCTCATCACCCTCGACGACCACGCCATCGCGCCGGCCGGCCAACGGTTCATGGCCCAGCGCGCGCACGCGCACATCCGTACCGTGCGGTCCTCGCACGCCGTGATGATCTCGCATCCGGATGCCGTCGTGCGCATCATCGTCGAAGCCGCCCAGCAGAGCTGAAAGTACGCTGCCGGCTTGCTCCGAGCCGCGAGTCTGGAGGACGCGATGTCCCGAATACGAACGAAGACACAAGTCCTGGCCGTCATGCGCCGGCTCGGTCTGGCCGACAAGATCAGCGAGGCCGAGGCGCTGCTTCCCGATGTCGTCGATCTCGACCGGGATGCTGCCCTGTTCGCCGCATGGGGCATCGACCTCGACGTCGACGCCCTGATGGATCGGCTCGGTGGCGGACCGTAGCCGGCATCACCGCAGAGGCAGCCCCGCTCACCTGCCGATGTCGAAGACCCTGCTTCGGGAGGTGATCATCCGTGGATGACGTGATCGGGCAGGCGTCGTTGTCGGCAGCGGTGGATCTGTTGGTGCGGATAGTGGAGACCGCCGGTGCGGTCATCATCTTCACCGGTGCTGTGGTGGCGTTCGCGCGGTTCGCTCTTGCCGGGCTGTCTCATCGGCGTACCGAGAGGTTCACGCCGGTGCGGTTGAGTCTGGGGCGGTTCCTTGCCCTGGGCCTGGAGTTCCAGCTCGCCTCCGACATCCTGCGCACCGCGATCGCTCCGACGCTCCGCGAAATCGGGGAACTCGCCGCCGTCGCGGCCATCCGGACCGCGCTCAACTACTTCCTGGCCCGCGAGATCAAACAGGAGCGCAACGAGCTGGCTCGACGCGAGGAGCAGGCGTCGGACGTGTCGGAACTCGTCGCAGACTCCCGCGCACTGCGCGGACGACTGTAGTGCCGTACGCGTCGCCGCTCGTAGTTCAGGCTTTGCCTGGCGTGCTGGGCACCTGTCACGGCGGAGGCGCGCGCAGGTCGGGCTTAGGCGACGCACGACCGGTAGCAGCGCGCAGTGCCGGCGACCGCGGGCGAAGTGGAGTTGAACGGCTCCATGAGCGTGATGTGTACCGTTTCGCGTCGGCGAATTCGCGACGGCCGCGCACCTGGCCTGGGCGTCGGCGACCTCGGGACGGCGCGAGCCCGGCGCGCTTGAGCACCTTCTGCGTCTGCCGCCGGGACTGCGGCCCACTCAGCGCAGCGACGTACGCGGCTCGCTACATCATCGCGGCGGAACTGGTGACGTGGTCGGCGGTGGATCAAGGCGCGTACTGGCGGAGCAGATCGGGCGTGACATCCGCGAGTCGGCGGGGGCAACCGTGCCGTGCCGCAGGGCGTCGACGGCCGCCGTGGCGGCCAGGTGCACCGCCGGAACCTGCTGCTGACCGTCGAGACCACCCTTCTCGCGTGCCCCTTCGATGCTTGGCTGGCAGTACAGCACATCGAGGCCGTAGTGCGATCGGAACAGGCTCCAGCGGTGGGTCTCGATGCACTGCCCGCTGAGTCCAACACTTTGGCGACCGTTTGAGAGCAGGTTGTCGCAACGGGCCTCGCGCCGAGGTGTCTATGGGCCGACGTGGCCTTCGAAGAAACGCCTCCTGCGCGCCGGAGGTGAACACCTTTCTCTGCAGCAGGGGGTGCGACAACCCGCGTTCGCTCAATGTCTGGCGCCGGCTGTGGCGCGGCGGAGCAGGTCGGTCCTGGTGCGAGCGTAGATCGGTGGGGTAGGTGGTAGTTAACGCGCGTCAGCGAGGCCACCGTGGTTGAAGGGATGGTCCGGTGTTGGGCGGGGTAGCTTGCTGTCCGTGTTACCGAGGATTCGTGGTTCACCTGCGTTCGGCAGGGTGCCGGGATGTGGGAGTACGTCTGTGGTGGGCGACGTCGACTTCGAATTCCTGCTCGGAGTGCGGCATCGGTCCACCGCGCCGTTACGCAGGGTTCGGTGTGAACTCGCCGCCGGGCATGGCGGTAGTCACGTCGCATTTGTGATGGCCGCTGACGACGGTGACACTTGGTGGTGGACACGGTGGGATGCGGTGCGTCGCGAGGTCGTTCAGCTCGACATATGCATTGTTGTGGACCTGCCGAGTGCGGATGACTGCCTGCTGCCGGTCCGTCACCCCGGGCCCCACAGCTTTCAGTTGCAGTTCTCTGCGATTCAATGACCAGCACGACCCGGCCCGACGTCGAGCCCGCCGCGTGACGGACCAGGTCCTGGCTCACGTAGCTGTTCAAGGACGGATCCGCGGTTGGCGTTCAGCACGGGCTCGTGGTGATGGGCGGCTTGGTGCGCAAGCTGATCAGCTAGGCGGCCAGTGCGGTCGGTCGCTTGCGCTGAACGATGGTGATCTGGCGGGGCGGATGGTTGTCCGCGAGTCGAGGACGCGGATTCGGGGATCGTTGCTGAACATCACGGCCGGGACGAGGGAGATTCCTAACCCGAACCCTGATCGAGTGCGAGCCTGAGACCGTAGTCGGCGGTTTGCAGCTGTTCTGCGGTATGAAACCGGCGCGTGTCGCGATGGTGTCCAGGCAGACACGGTTGGGTATGCCGTGACTGCCGGCTCTCCAGTGTTCGGCAATGTCGGTGCGGAATGGGGAAGGCGGGCTTGCCGATGGTGCGGCTCTCGCCAAAAAACCGGCACCGGGTACAGGTGGTTACGAGCCGGTGTTACCGGTGAGGAGTTCGCTTTCAAGCTGGGCCGGGATCGGAGTCGGCTTGAAGCCCTTTGACGATGAGGTAGACGCCGAACGACAGCTCCCAGATGAATTCCGGGATCGTTGCAATGCCCTGCAACGCGGACCCGCGTTCGGTGACGCCGAGCATGATGGCGATGCCAGAGGCAGCGACCAGTGGACCGCCGATGATTCCCAGCATCGCCAGGCCTCGCGGCACGAGTCCGGATCGGTACATCAGGTAGCCGAGGATCATGCCGTTAGCAATGCCGGCGAGGATGCCGGGCCCGACCAGGAACGCCCGGTCATAAATCGCGACGAAAACCTCGCCGAGAGCGGCGTCGGTGCCGGCTGTGCCTTGCTGGCGCATGTACACGAACGTGAGCAGGCTGACGAGTCCGATGGCGATGAAGGTGCCCTCGATGAGCCGGGCGGCGACGTAGCCCAGCGCGAGGCTTTGGCTGTAGCGCCTGAACAGTGCGTACGGGACGACGGCTGTGCCGACGTTGGCGATGATGAGGATGATTTCGAGGGTGGCGCCCAGACCCACGCTGACGGTGGGGTCGGCGCCGGTGCCGGTGATGAGGGCGGGGTTGTCCCGCACCGGGGCGTAGAGGATGAAGTAGGCGGGGATCGAGGTGACGAAGGTGACGACCATCAGCCAGCCCGTGAGGGTGGCGATCTTCCTCGTGTTCATGGGTTGAACTCCTTCTTGCCGGTGGGGTGGAAGCGGGCGCGGCGGCGCTGATGACCTAGCGGCTGGCGCGGCGAGTCAGAAGCCTGCCGCGGAGTTTGTGCAGCTGAGGCATCAGTCCGTAGATGACGATCGGCACCGCGATGGTGACCAGAACGAAGGTGCGCACCACAGGGGTGAGCCTGCTGAGCCAGTCGTCGAGGGTGACGTTCAGGGCGACGAGGGTCGGGAAGACGGCGAGCCAGATCATCAGGGCCAGCTGGTGCTTGCTCGGCGGTGCGACGGCGGGCCGGGTTTTCGACGTCGGACGGGTCATGGTGACTCCTTCGATCGCAGGTTCGTGACTTGGTCAGGGCTGGTGGAGCCGGACGGCGACGCGGACGTCCTCGTCGACGAGGTCGGCGTTGAGCGCGATGGCAGCCGCGGAGCCGGCGCCGGCGGCGGTGATGACCTGGGCGCGGGGGTCGATGACATTGCCGGCGGCCCAGACTCCGGCGACGCTGGTGCGTCCCGTGGCGTCCGTGGTGGCCCAGCCGGCGGCGTCGACGCCGCAGCCGAGGCCGGTGAGCAGGCGGTTGTTCGGCACGAAGCGGGGCGGCACGAACAGCGCATCGCGGGGCACGACACAGCCGTCGTGCAGCTGGACCCCGCGTAGCTGGTCGTCGTCGATGACCAGCCGGTCGATGCCGCCCTCGACGATGCCGATGCCGCGGGCGGCCAGCTCGCTCCGCTCGACGGCGGTGAGGGTGTCGGGGGCGGTGAAGTAGATCAGGTCGTGGGTCCACTGCCGGACGATCTGCGCGTACCCTGCCGAGCCTGCAGTGCCACCGATGACGCCGAGCCGGCGGTCGCGGACTTCATGGCCGTGACAATAGGGACAGTGCAGCACGTCGCGGGCCCACCGCTCGCGCAGCCCCGGCAAGTCCGGCAAGTCATCCCGCAGGCCGGTCGTGACCAGCAGCCGGCGCGCCGAGATCCGCCGCCCGTCGGCGAGGCCGGCCTCGAACCCGCCGCGCCCGTCCGACGCCAGGTCGGTGACTGTCCCGTCGAGGATTTCCCCGCCGTAGTGCCGAACCTCGTCACGGCCGTACCTGAGAAGTTCACCAGGTGGCAGGCCATCGCGGGACAGGTAGCCGTGCATGTGCGCGGCCGAGGCGTTGCGCGGATGTCCGGCGTCGATCACGACGATCTTGCGGCGGGCCCGGGACAGGACCAAGGCTGCGGACAATCCGGCGGCTCCGCCGCCGATGATGGCTACGTCGTACTGACTCATGGCCACCACGCTGGACCCTGGAGAACCTCCGGCCAACGAACGTTGCCGTTTCTGGGAAATCGGAGTGGGATGAGGTCGTGGATGACACGTCAGCGGCCCTCACCGCCGTGCTCGATCAGGTCGGAACCCGTCTCAAGCGGGTCCGGACACAACGCCGGATCACCCTGACCGCCCTGGCGGACACCACGGGCATCTCCAAGAGCACGTTGTCGCGGCTGGAGAACGGGCAGCGGCGACCCACCCTGGAACTGCTCCTGGCACTCTCGCAGGCATACCGAGTGCCGTTGGACGATCTCGTCGGCGCGCCCGAGGTGGGTGACCCGCGTGTCCGGCTCAGGCCCGGCCGGGTCAAGGGAAGGGCGGTCATCCCGTTGACCCGACAGCCGGACGGCATGCAGGTATGGAAGATCGTCATCCCCACCAACACGGTCGACCCGGAACCACGCGGCCACGACGGCCACGAGTGGATCTACGTACTGTCCGGGCACATGAGGCTCGTCCTCGGTGACCAGGACTGGGTACTCGGACCCGGCGAGATCGCCGAGTTCGACACCCAGGTGCCGCACTGGTTCGGCAGCACCGGCAACGAGCCCGCCGAGATCCTCAGCATCTTCGCGCGGCCAGGTGAACGCATGAACCTCCGAACACCGCCGCCACAGGCGAAGTTATCCTCGCGCGCGCTGAATGACAGGTAGCGCGAGCGATCCCGGATCGGTCCGTCCCGGTCGTGATCCGATCAGTGGCCTTCGGCCAGGAGTGGATCATCCGCAGCGGCATCTGCCAGTTGGGAAGCTGCAGCCGCGGGTGATGTTGTGGCGGTGAAGGGCACTGCCCGTCGCCGCCACCAGCGACCTCGCCCTCACCGTCGACCAAGCCCGTCTTCAGGGCAACTGTCAGGCATGGAGATCTGAGACGTCACCTCTTTACGACTTAGTGCGCGAGCTGTGACGTCAGCGTCGGAGCAGAATCCCGTCTTACGTTGTTTAAGGCATATCAGCCCAAGCAGCGATCCGTCTGCGTCGACCACAGCCGCGCGTCGGATTCCCTGACCGATCAGCAGGCCGTGCACCACAGACGTCGGAGTGTCCGGTGATACGGTCCGGCCTGCGAGCGTCGACCAGGCTAGAGCCAAACCGAGGGTTGCGGATGGCGGGAGGTCGGTCCTCATCAAGGTTCCGACCAGCCTCCTGCCTTCGGTCAACAGCACCAGGTGCACATGGTCGCTGCTCAGGGCTGCGCGCGTCTGCATGATCGAGGCACGAGCGGAGAGTGTCTTCGGGTGCCGGAGCATGACCTCATGGACCGGTGTCTCGGCGGTGTTCTCGCGGGGGTCAACAGCGTCTTCGCTGACATCGGGGAGGCGCGTCCCGGGGGTCATTGCGAGATTCGGTCCCAGCCGCGCCTCGGCCGGTGGCTGCCCAGCTGGTCGTCGCGGCTGCGGTAGACGATGTAGGGGCGGGTCAGGTAGCCCACGGGTGCGCTGAAGACGTGTACGAGCCGGGTGAATGGCCACAGCGCGAAGAGCCCGAAGGCGGCCAGTGCGTGCAGCTGGAAGCCCAGGGGGGCCTTCGCCATCAAGCCGGCATCCGGTTGGAAGGCCAGGAATGAGCGGTACCAGACCGAGACGCCCTCGCGGTAGTTGTACTCACCACCGATGGTCATGATGGAGCCGGCGATGGTGTTCCACATCCCGAGTGCGATCACGACCGCGAGGAAGGCGTACATCACTTTGTCCATGCGGGTGGTCGCGGAGAAGACGGGACCGACCGTGCGGCGGCGGTAGATCAGGATCACCATTCCGACCAGCGCTGCGGCGCCGGCTAGCAGACCGCCCGTGACGGCCACCACGTGATAGCTGTGCTCGCTGATCCCGATCGCGTCCGTCCACGACTGCGGCACGAGGAGACCGACGATGTGACCACCGACGACTCCGAGCATCCCGAAGTGGAACAGTGGGCTCCCGATGCGCAGTAGCCGGTTCTCGTAGAGCTGACTCGACCGGGTGGTCCAGCCGAACTTGTCGTAGCGGTAGCGCCACAGGTGCCCGACGACGAAGGTCGTCAGGCAGACGTAGGGAACCACGACGAAGAGGAACTCGTTCATCGGCGTGCTCCTGGGAATGACGGCATGGGCAACAGGGTCGGTTTCGGCGCGGTGCCGGCGCTGAACTGCGGAGCAGCGAACGGCGCCAGCCCCACCTCCTCCTCGGGAGGACCATTGGCGGCGAGACGGCGTACCGCATCCCGCTCATCGCCCCGTAGCGCCGGCAGGGTCGCCGAAACCGCATCGATCAGGGCCGCCCAGGGCGAGGACATGTCGGCGAGCGAGAGGCGCAGCAGCTCCAACCCCGCCCGGTGATCGAGTAGCAGGCTTCTACCCTGGTCATGGTCCACGGTCGCGGCGAACTCCAGCACCACGCAGAGGTGATCGGGCAGCTCCGAGTCGTCGAGCTCGTAGCCGGCGCTGAGGTAGGTCTGCTTGAACCGCAGCAGGGCCATTCCTCGCTTGCGGGTATCACCGTGGGCGAAGTAGGTCAGGAACAGGTTGCACCGGCGACGGTTGTCGAAAGTCTTGACGTATTCGGCCTGCAGCTGCGGCAGGGGCGTCTGTGCCAGGTGGTCCGCGAACTCGCGGATTGATTCCCTGATGGTCACCGGCAACTGCTGCAAGGCGCCCCGGATCAGCTCCAGGCGCGCCAGCATCTTGGGCTCCGGGTAGTCGAGCAGCAATGACACCGACTGCCAGGCGATCGTCAGCTGGTGCGGTGCGAGGCCGGCCTTCGGTCGCCGGTTCATGAGTCTGTCTTCCGCGGCGGGAAGAGTCCTGGAGGTGAGCCCTTGCCGTCCCAGTTCAGGAGGTTGACGCGCGTGTCCTTGTCGGCGGGCGAGGCGAGCGTGTCGGCTGTCTGGCGGTCCTGGAGCATCTGGAAGTTCTCGACGGCGATCGGTGTCGGTGCGCCGGAGCCCTCGCCGAAGAGGTCCTGCTGCCCGCCGCCGTACGCCGAGACCGAGCACTCGGTCGCCAGTTCCTCCAGGGAGTGAGCCTGCTCGGCGTGCGCCGGAGGGATGACGTAGCGCTCGTCGTACTTGGCGATCGCGAGGAGCCGGTACATGTCGTACATCTCTTCCTCGCTCATCCCGACGGCGGCCGGGATGCTGCCGTCGGGGTCGCGGCCCATGTTGATGTCACGCATGTAGCAGCGCATGGCCGCCAGCTTTTTGAGCACGGCGTCGACCGGTCCGACATCACCCGCGGTGAAGAGTTCGGCGAGATATTCGATAGGGATGCGCAGGGCGTCGATCGCCGCGAACAGGTTGCCCTTGTCCTCTGCGTCCTCGCCGGTTTCCTGCACGACGTCCACCACGGGTGAGAGCGGTGGGATGTACCAGACCATCGGCATCGTGCGGTATTCCGGGTGCAGCGGTAGGGCGACCCGGTAGGTGTTGATCAGGGCGTAGATCGGGGAGCGCTGGGCGGCCTCGATCCAGTCGCGGGCGATCCCTGCCTTCTCCGCCTCCCGCATGACGTCGGGGTCGAACGGGTCCAGGAAGACCTCGCGTTGCGCCTCGTAGAGTCCGTGGTCGTCCTCGGTCGACGCCGCCTCGAGGACCTTGTCGGCGTCGTAGAGCATCAGGCCGATGTAGCGCAGCCGGCCGACGCACGTCTCGGAGCAGACAGTCGGCAGGCCGACCTCGATCCGCGGGAAGCAGAACGTGCACTTCTCGGCCTTGCCGGTTTTGTGGTTGAAGTAGATCTTCTTGTACGGGCAGCCGGACACGCACATCCGCCAGCCCCGGCACTTGTCCTGGTCGACCAGGACGATGCCGTCCTCCGCGCGCTTGTAGATCGCACCGCTGGGGCACGACGCCGCACACGACGGGTTCAGGCAGTGCTCGCAGATCCGCGGCAGGTAGAACATGAAGGTCTGCTCGAACTCGAACTTCACCTTGTCGGCGATCTTCTTCAGCATCGGGTCACGGTGCGCGGTCGCGGTGGACCCGCCGAGGTCGTCGTCCCAGTTGGCCGACCACTCGATCTTCATGTCCTTGCCCGAGATCAACGATTTCGGGCGCGCGACCGGCGTGTGCTCCTGAGCGGGGGCATCAGTGAGTGTGGAGTAGTCGTAGGTCCAGGGTTCGTAGTACTCCCCGATCGAAGGGAGCTTGGGGTTGGAGAAGATCGTGAGCAGCTTCTTGAACCGCCCGCCGCCCTTGAGCACCAGCCTGCCGCGCTTGTTGCGCTCCCAGCCGCCCTTCCACTTCTCCTGATCCTCATACGTCCGGGGGTAGCCGAGACCGGGGCGGGTCTCCACGTTGTTGAACCAGATGTACTCGGTGCCGGTGCGGTTGGTCCACGCCTGCTTGCAGGTCACCGAGCAGGTGTGACACCCGATGCACTTGTCGAGGTTCATCACCATCGCCATCTGGGCCATGACGCGCATGTCAGTACTCCACGTTCTGTGAGCGCTTGCGGATGACCGTGACCTCGTCGCGTTGGTTGCCCGTCGGGCCCAGGTAATTGAACGCGAACGTGAGCTGGGCGTAGCCGCCGATGATGTGGGACGGCTTCACCAGGATCCGGGTCAACGAGTTGTGGATGCCGCCCCGTTTGCCGGAGGTCTCGGCGATCGGTACGTCGATCAACCGGTCCTGTGCGTGGTACATGTACACCGTGCCCTCGGGCATCCGGTGCGACACGATCGCCCGGGCGACCACGACCCCGTTGCGGTTGACCGCCTCGATCCAGTCGTTGTCCTGGATGCCGACCTTGGCCGCGTCCCGGTCGCTGATCCAGATGTTCTGGCCCCCGCGCGAGAGCGACAGCATGAACAGATTGTCCTGGTACTCCGAGTGGATGGACCACTTGTTGTGCGGGGTCAGATAGCGCACCGTGAGCCCCTCGACCTCGGCCCCCGCCCCGTCGGAGACGTTGCCGAGCGCCGGTTCCGAGAACAGGGCCGCCATGTTGAGCGGTGGCCGGTAGACGGGCAGGCCCTCACCGAGCTCGGTCATCCAGTCGTGATCGAGGTAGAAGTGCATCCGGCCGGTCAGGGTGTGCCAGGGCTTCATGCGCTCCACGTTGATGGTGAACGGCGAGTACCGTCGCCCGCCCGTTTCGGAACCCGACCACTCCGGTGAGGTGATCACCGGCACCGGGGGGCCCTGGGTGTCGGCGAAGGTGATCTGTTTGCCTTCGTGCTCCTCGGCGAGGTCGGCCAGCCGGACACCGGTGCGCTTCTCGAGCGTCTTGAACCCCTGGGTGGCCAAATGCCCGTTGGTGGTCCCGGACATGGCCAGAATGGCCTCGCAAACGTTGACGTCCTTCTTCAGCGACGGCCTGCCGTCGGCCACACCACCGCGCACGGCGCCGTTCTTGCGCCGCAGGTAGTCGACCTGCGCGCCCAGCTCGAAGGTGACACCTTTGGTGGTCGCGCCGAGGGTGTCGACCAGGGGGCCGAGCGCGTTCATCTTCTCGGCGATCGCGCCGTAGTCACGTTCGACCTCGACGAGTTTGGGCATGGTGACGCCGGGGATCGGCTCGCACTCGCCCTTCTTCCAGTCCCGCACGACACCGTGCGGGTTGGCCATCGCGTCCGCGGTGTCATGGGTGAGTGGGACCGCGACGACGTCCTTGCGCACGCCGAGGTGGACGGCGGCGAGCTCGCTGAACTTCGCGGCGATGCTCTGCCAGGCGTCCCAGTCGGTCCGGGTCTGCCACGGGGGCGCGATCGCCGGGTTGAAGGAGTGCACGAAGGGGTGCATGTCGGTGGTGTTGAGGTCGTGCTTCTCGTACCAGGTTGCCGCCGGCAGAACGACGTCGGAGAAGATGGTGGTGCTGGTCTGCCGGAAGTCGATCGTCATGAGCAGGTCGAGCTTGCCCTCGGGTGCCTGGTCCCGCCAGGTCACATCGACCGGGCGTTGGTCCTTCGGTGTCTCGGTCGCCCGCACGGACGAGTCGGTGCCGAGCAGGTGCCTGAGGAAGTACTCGTTGCCCTTTCCGGACGAGCCGAGCAGGTTGGCCCGCCAGATCGAGAGGATGCGCGGGTAGTTCTGGGGTGCGTCGGGGTCCTCGCCGGCGAAGTCGAGCTCGCCGGACTTGAGCTGCTCCACGACGTACGCGCCGACCGGTTTACCGGCGGCGGCCGCATCGTCGCTGAGGTCGAGCGGGTTGCGGTCGAACGTGGGGTAGGACGGCATCCATCCCATCCGCGCGCTCTGGGCGATGACATCGGCCGTGGACTTGCCCGCCAGCTGGCCTTTGCCGGTGGTGGCGGAGAGGGTGTCCGCGCCGAACTGGTCGTACCGGAACTGGTTGGTGTGCAGATACCAGAAAGCCGTCTGGATCATGTTGCGGGGCGGGCGGTTCCAGTCGAGGGCGTTGGCGATCTGCGTGTAGCCCGTGATCGGGCGGACCTTCTCCTGCCCGACGTAATGGGCCCAGCCGCCGCCGTTGACGCCCTGGCATCCGGTGAGGTTGGTCAGGGTCAGGAACGCACGGTAGATCGTGTCGGAGTGGAACCAGTGGTTCGTGCCGGCCCCCATGACGATCATCGAGCGGCCCCGTGACTCCTCGGCGTTCGCGGCGAACTCCCGCCCGATCCGGGCAGCGGTGGCAGCCTTGACACCGGTTATCACCTCCTGCCAGGCGGGGGTGTACGGCGAGTCCGCGTCGTCGTAGCCGCGGGCCCACTCCCCCGGCAGGCCGTCACGGCCGACGCCGTACTGCGCGAGCAGCAGGTCAAAGACCGTGGTGACCAGGTGCCCGTCGACGCGGCGGACCGGGACGCCGCGGGGAAGGTCGGCGGCCGCGCCGTCCGCAGTGTCGAAGCGTGGCATCCGCACCAGGACGGTCTCCTCGGCGCCCTCGAGCAGGGACAGCTGCGGGTCGACGTCACCGAGGTCGAGATTCCACCGGCCGATACCGGCGTCGCCGAACCGATGACCGAGCGAGCCGTTCGGAACGACCGGCTCACCGGTACGTGCGTCGATGACAACGGTCTTGAAAGCGGAGTTCTCCTGCGCCGCGACGGTGGGGGCCAGGTCGGCGGCCGTCAGGAACTTGCCTGCGGTGAAGGCGCCGTCGCCGGCGTCGTCGAGCTTCACCAAGTGCGGCAGGTCGGTGTAGGTCTTGACGTACTCGGTGAAATACGGCGTCTGCCGGTCGACGAAGAACTCCTTGAGCACGACGTGGCCCATCGCCATGGCCAGCGCACCGTCGGTCCCCGGCCTGGCGGGCAGCCACTCGTCGGCGAACTTCACATTGTCGGCGTAGTCAGGAGCGACCGCGATCACCTTCTGGCCACGGTAACGGGCCTCGGTCATCCAGTGCGCGTCGGGAGTGCGGGTGACCGGGAGGTTGGAACCCCACATGATCAGGTAGCCGGCGTTCCACCAGTCGCCCGACTCCGGAACGTCGGTCTGGTCACCGAAGACCTGCGGGGACGCGACCGGCAGATCGGCGTACCAGTCATAGAAGCTCAACATCGAGCCACCGACCAGATTCACGAATCGTGCACCCGACGCGTGCGAGACCATCGACATCGCCGGAATGGGTGAGAAGCCGGCCACCCGGTCGGGACCGTACTTCTTGATCGTGTGCACGTGCGCGGCCGCGACGATCTCGCAGGCCTCCTCCCAGGTGGCGCGCACGAGGCCACCCTTGCCGCGGGCGGATTTGTAGGCCTTCGCCCGCCGCGGATTCTCCACAATGTGCTCCCACGCGCGCACCGGATCACCGTCGTGCTGCTTCTTCGCCTCACGGAACATCTGGAGCAGGACGCCGCGGACATAGGGATAGCGGACCCGGGTCGGCGAGTAGGTGTACCAGGAGAACGCCGCACCGCGCGGGCAGCCGCGGGGCTCGTACTCCGGGGAATCCGGACCGACCGACGGGTAGTCGGTCTGCTGGGTCTCCCAGGTGATGATGCCGTCCTTGACGTAGACCTTCCACGAGCAGGACCCGGTGCAGTTCACCCCATGCGTCGAACGGACCACCTTGTCGTGGCTCCACCGGTCCCGATAGAAGTCGTCGGCCTGACGGCCACCCCGCTTCGTGAGGGTCCGCAGGTCATCGGACACCGTGCCCTTGGTGAAATAACGACGGGTGCGGACCAGGGCGTCGCTCAGCGGACCGTCCAAACCCGGCCGATCAGAGGGTTCCTCCGCAGTGCCGGTGCGGTCGCGGGGGTTCTGGGCGGTCGTCATGAGATGGACATCTCCTCGTCTTGTCGACGCGCCGTCCGGCGTACGACGGTCGGGCAGCGGCAGGGTCAAGTGGTCAGCGACCGGGAGCGGGCAGCAATGTGCCGACTGTCGCCCGGATGGTGTCGATCGCGTCCCAGTCCGCGGGGTTCAGGGTGGCGAGAGCGGCGGGAAAGACGCCGTCCTGCTCTTTGAGGATGTGTTCGCGGAGCAGGTCGAGGGTCTCGACGAGCCGGGCGGGCCAGGCAGGATCGGCGGGTGCGCCGCCGGTAGCTTCGCCGAGGACCGCCTCGATGTGCCGGTGCTCGGCTTGCAGGACCGTGACCTGGCCGGGGAAATCGGCGGCCAGCACCGGGAACAAGCCGTGCTCCTCGACATAAGTGTGTGGTTCGAGGACGCCGGTGATCTGCCGGGCCAGTTCTGCCATGCGAGCGGTGTCGGTAGCGGCGTGGGCGCCACGGACCTCACCGATGAGGTTGACGACCATGTCGTGTTCGCGGGTCAGGTCCTCGATCGCGGTCACGGCTTGGCACCCGCAGTACTCACACATGAGCGGCACTTCCCTTGCCTGGGGTGAGGCGGGTCGCTTGGCCCTGGACGCCGGCGGACGTCTGGCGCACGTTCTTGGCGACAGCGGTGACAGTCAGCACCAACGTGGCGAGGGCGACGACAGCGAGGGCGGCCAGGCCAAGGGCGTACGAGCCGTACTGGCCGTAGAGAGCGCCCATGATCAATGGTGGGACGAACCCGCCGAGGCCACCGGCGGCGCCGACGATGCCGGTGACCGAGCCGACCTGATTCTGCGGTGCCAGCAAGGCGACCAGGGCGAAGGTCGCGCCGCTACCGGCACCCAGAGCCGCGGCCATGGCCAGGAACGCGATCGTACCCAGCGGCGCGAGACCGGGGGTGAACGCCTGGACAGCCGCGCCGGCAACCACCACGGCCAGCGATGCGGCCAGGACGCGGGTGGGGGCGAAGCGGTCAGCCAGCCAGCCGCCGAACGGACGCATCACCACCGCGAGCAGCACAAAGCCGGCCATTCGGTTGGCGGCGTCGGCCTGACTGAGCCCGTAGGCGGTCTTCAGGTAGGCCGGTAGATAGACGGAGAACGCGACATAGCCGCCGAACAGAACCGCGTACAGGCCGGCCGCCTGCCGGGTGACCCGCAGACGTGCGGTGTCGGCCAGCCGCCGCAACAACGTCCCTGACGGAAGGGCCCGGCCGGGTGCGTCGCGCAGCAGCAGTGCGGCCAGCAACGCGTAGGCGCCCAGAGCGATCGCGGTGACCACGAACGGGGTCGCTGTGCTCCCAGCAGTGACGAGTTTGACCGTGGTCAGCGCGCTGATCGCAGTGCCGCCCATGCCGGCGCCGAACACCCCGATCGCCAGCCCCCGCCGCTCGGGCGGGAACCAGGCGTTGACGAACGGCACGCCGACCGCGAAGGCGGTGCCGCCGATGCCGAGGAAGAACCCGCCGACCAACAGCCCGGCAAGCGACGTGTGCCCGGACAGACCCAGATAGAGCACCGGGACGATCGTCGTCAGCGAGACCAGCGGGAACATGACCCGGCCTCCGAACCGGTCCGTCAACGCCCCCACCGGGATCCGGCCCACCGAGCCGACTACGACCGGGACCGCGACCAGCAGAGCCTGCTGGAACGCGCTGAGCTGCAGCGCGTCCTTGAACTTCGGGGCCAGCGGGCTGAGCAGGGCCCAGGCCCAGAAGTTGACTGCGAACCCGACGGTGGCCAGAACCAGCATCACCATCCGCTGCCCGCCGGTCACTTGCGCGGGGCCAGACGAGGCTGCCCGGCGATCCCGTGTGCTCATTGTCGTCTCCAACGTCGTTCGCGTCGCAGATGCCGGCTGCCATCGGCTCAGGTCGCCCGTGCGACGTCCCCCACCAGGATCTCCGCTTCTCACCCGGCCGAACAGGGTCTTTATTCCCTACGGCACGGGTCCTACATCCGTCGTCGCAGACGCTGTCCGGCCGGAGGAAGACACGGTCAGGCGAGCGCAGCCAAACGTTCCAGGCACACCTGGCCAACCTCGGGCTCGGACTGCAACCGTCGGGCCCGGATCTGCCCGCCGGAGCAATCACCGTTCTTGACGAGGACCGGGTACGGCGCATGGGAGGCGACCAGAACCACAGCATCGCCGAGCGACAGCGCCGTTGCCATGGACGATATCAACGCGCGCCTCCAATCGAGCTTGGTTTCGCGCACATCAAGGCAGCGGCGCCAGCGAGAGCGCCTGTCCACACCCGTGCCAGCGGGGTGTATCGCTCATCGTCGTGTCGATGATCGCGGCAGTCTCAGTTGTGCTTGGCCACGGTGAGCAGCACAGCGCAGTCCTCAAGCGCTTCGAGTGCGTGCCGGGCGTCGGGCACGATGATGAGGTCACCGGCAGAGCCCTCCCAAGCGACGTCGCCGGAGCTGAGGCGAACACGCCCCTGCAGCACATGCACGGTGGCTTCACCAGGGTTCTCGTGCTCGTCCAGTCGGCGGCCAGCTACCAGGGCGATCAAGGTCTGGCGCAGGGTGTGCTCATGACCGCCGTACACCGTAGACGCGCTGCGCCCGCTGGAAGCTTCGCGCGCGACGACGAGCTGCTGGCGGGCAAGGGCGGTCAGTGACGATTTCTCCATGATCGTACCTTGTCACACTGCCAAGCAGCCGAGTCCGCCACGCCGTTCGGCAATGGTCGGCGCCGTGGCGTGCCGCGGTGGCGGGGCGATTAACGTCCTTGGTGCTCGCCGTGACCGCGCGGGGTAGATGTGATGTCCAGCCAGGTTGGTCCACCTGGTGATGGGAGCCTGTTTGCTGATGGCGGTGTGGGGCCGGTGGTGGTTGTAGTCGTGCAGGAAGGCCGGTAGCGCGGCGCGTCGGCCTTTTCGCTGTTGTAGAGCTTGGCGAAGGCCCAGCCGTCGGCCAGGGTGCGGTGGAAGCGTTCGATCTTTCCGGTGATCGGTGGCCGGTAAGGGCGGGTCTTCTTGACCGTGATGCCCAGCTCGGCGCAGGTGTCACGCCAGAGATGTGATTTGTAGGCCGAGCCGTTGTCGGACAACACGCGCCGGGTCGTGACCCCGCGGTGGGCGAACCAGGCCACGGCCCGGCGTAGGACACCGGTGGCGGTGACAGCGGTTTCGTCGTCGTGGATTTCGGCGTAGGCGACGCGGGAGTGGTCGTCGATGACGGTGTGCACGAACGCGGTACCGATCATCGGGCTGCGGTGCTTGCCGTGGCGGCCCGGTTCTTCTCGCCTTGTCGCCGGCCGAGGTAGCGCCAGCCGCCGCCGTCGGGCACCTTGCCGAGTTTCTTGACGTCGACGTGCAGCAGGTCGCCCGGACGATCGTGTTCGTAGCGGCGGATCGCCTCGCCGATGATCCGGTCGAGGTGACCGAGCCGGTTCGCTCGTTGGCGGACCAGCACGGCGTGCACGGTGGAGGCAGCCAGACCAAGCTTGTCAGCGATCGGGACCGGATCCCAGCGTCGCTTACGCCGCAGGTGCAGGATCTTGCGCACGACCGGTCCACGATCAGACGCGCCAGCCGCAATCGCGCCCGCGGGGTCAGCGCGGCGCTAGCCTGGGAGATGAAGGCCTCCAAGCCTGGTCAGTGGGTCTTAGACAGCTCCACTGCACCGTTGGAGGCCTTCATCTGTACACCAGATCCGCCCCTGATCGTCAGATCGAGTGGTCGCACTTCCTCGACCAACGTCCCTGGACAGCACACCTAGGCTTGACGCTCTTGCCCTGTGGTTTGTGTTTCCGGTGTGCTTGGCGTGCGGCCGGCAGCGGCGTGCTAGCCCGATGACAGCGCCCGTCGACTTTGATCCGTGGCGCTGTATAGGTTCCGCTGCGCCGTTGGAGGCATCCCTCCGTTACACGGGCCGGCTCTGACCGTCGGATCGGATGTTCACCACCCCTCGACCGGCATCCTCTGACACCGCACTCAGCTGTCCGTTCGTCGGCCCGGAGACCTGCGCCTCGGCCGCACGGACCTGGGCGTTCACGGCGGCGGCCTCCTTGGCCGCTTCCTCGGCGGCCTCGGCCGCCTCGCGTTCGACCGCAGCGGCGTCGACCTTGCCCGTCGGCAGGTCGCCGACCATGTTGGCCAGCCCGCCGAGCGCGCCGCCCATGCCCTCCAGGGCCCGGGTCAGCTCGGTCGGCACGATCCAGACCTTGTTGGCCGAGCCGTTGGCGATCTGCGGCAGGGCCTGCAGGTACTGGTACGCCAGCACCTTCTGGCTGGGGTTGGCCTCGTGGATCGCGTGGAACACCGTCCGGATGGCCTTGGCCTGACCCTCGGCGGTCAGGATCCGGGCCTGCCGGTCACCGTCGGCGCGCAGCACCGCCGACTGCTTGTCACCCTCGGCCGTGAGGATCTGCGACTGCTTGACACCCTCGGCGGTCAGGATCGC
>NZ_JBEZGQ010000005.1:0-39182 GCF_040650095.1 Actinoplanes sp. NPDC048791
GGGTGGCCGCGCGGGGTGGGGAGCCCCCCCGGCCGCCCCCCCGGCAGGGAAGGAGATCGTCGTGCGCCGTATCGCCTGGCCCGCCGTCATCGGTGTGCTCTCGGCCGCATTCGGGGTCGCCCTCGCGGAAGTGCTCGCGGCCGCGACCCGGCCCCAGGCCGGACCGCTGGTCGCCGTCGGGGGCGCGGTGATCGACGCGGCGCCGACTCCGCTCAAGGAGTTCGCGGTACGCACGCTCGGCACGAACGACAAGCCCGTCCTGCTCGGCACGATCGCCCTGGCCCTGATCCTGTTCACAGCCCTGGTCGGAGTGCTCAGTGTCCGCCGCCGCTGGGTCGCCGTGGCCGGCGCCGCACTGTTCGGCCTGGCCGGCGCGGTCGCCGCGGCACTACGGCCCGCTGCTATCGCCTACGACGTGGTGCCGTCCATTGTGGGCGCTGCGGTCGCGGGGGCCACGCTGCTGTTCCTGCTCCACCGCTCGTACCGGACCGATCCGGCGGATCCCGGCCCGGCCGGTTTCGATCGCCGCGCGTTTCTGCGTACCGCCGCGGTGATCGCCGGTGGTGCCGTCGTCGCGGGTGCCACCTCCGAAGTCGTCAAGCGGGTCCGCGGCGGAGCCGTCACCAGATCCCGCGAGGCCATCGAGCTGCCGGTGGCCGCGAGCCCCGCCAAGCCGCTGCCCGCCGGCACCGCCCCGGGCTTCGTGACCGCCAACGCGGACTTCTACCGGGTCGACACCGCCCTGACTGTGCCGTCCATCGACGTCAGCACCTGGCGCCTGCGGATCCACGGGATGGTCGAGCGGGAGGTCGAGCTGTCCTTCGACGACCTGCTGCAGCGGCCGCTGATCGAGCGGGACGTCACCCTGAACTGCGTGTCCAACGAGGTGGGTGGGCCGTACATCGGCACTGCCCGCTGGCTCGGTGTCCCCCTCGCCCCGCTGCTGCGGGAGCTGGGGCTCAAGCCGGGCGCCGACCAGGTGGTGGCCCGCTCGGTCGAGGGCATGACCATCGGCACGCCGGTCGAGACGGTCTTCGACGGCCGCGACACGATGCTCTGCGTCGGGATGAACGGCGAGCCCCTGCCTCTGGCGCACGGCTTCCCGGTCCGCATGCTGACCCCCGGCCTGTACGGCTACGCCGGCGCCTGCAAGTGGATGACCGAGCTCGAACTGACCACCTTCGCCGACTTCGACGCCTACTGGGTACGCCGGAAGTGGGGTGCCCGCGGCCCGGTCAAGACCGCGTCGCGGATCGACAAGCCGGCGCCGTTCGCCAAGCTGAACGCGGGCAAGCTCACCGTGGCCGGCGTCGCCTGGGCGCAGGGCCGCGGCATCAAGACGGTCGAGGTACGCGTCGACGACCGCCCGTGGGCCAAGGCCGAGCTGCTGCCGGTCCCGTCCACGGACACCTGGGTCCAGTGGCGTTACGAGTGGCCCGCCACCGCCGGTCTGCACACTCTTTCCGTCCGGGCCGTGGACGGCACCGGCGCTGTGCAGACCGAGCAGCGGGCGACACCGTTCCCGGACGGCGCGACCGGTTGGCACACCGTCACCGCAACGGTGGAGTGACCGTCAGGGGACCGTACGCTCGATGGCCGCCGCACCGTCGCGCTCCAGCTCCTGGCGGGCGCGTTCGATGTTCTCCGGCGTCGGGTCCCGGCCCTCGGCCTGCGCCAGGTCGACCGGCTCCCATTCCTGCTCCGCCCCGGTCCGCACAGCCGGCTCCTCACCGGGCTGCAGGAACTCCGGGTTGTCGGAGTCGGGGCCGCCACCGGTGACGAAGGCGCTCACGGCGACGTCGTCCTCCACGGCGTCCGCGACCTCCTGCGTCTCCTCCAGCGGCGGGCGGTTTTCGTCGGTCATGGCCCCTCCAAGGTGGATGCCTCGATACCTCGATCTTCTTCTTACTCCGCCTTACCCGCCTTGCCCAGCACACAGTCCGCAGCCTCATAAATCGGACGATCAAGCCCTTCGACCTCCAAGCGAGCGTGATTCGGACAACGGTCGCGCGCATCGGATGGACGGTGTGTAGTGAGCCGAATACATTTCTGCGTTGGCACGTGTATGAGTGTTCCGGCGGGGACCGCTCAGTGCGTGGGCCGCCGGCGGCGACTCGCGGCACGTGGCGCGAGGGGAACGTGACAGATGATCGATCGCTGGGATGTTCAGAGGTGAGCAGCCTGCCGGATGCGGAGCGGGACGCGAGCGAGGTCGTCCAGTTGCTGGCAGGGCTGGCCGCTCTGCTGCGCGGCCGGGATCGCGCGCTCGACGAGGACACCCGCGTGATGCTGAACATGGCGCTGGAGGGCAGGCTCTCCGCGGGGCGCGTGCTGGAATATCTCCACGCTCTGCAGGGCTCCGGTGACGGGGTGGCCGCTGCGGTGCCACCACGGCTCGGCCCCTGGCGGGACTGGGTGCCGCCGAGGGGAAACCTGCTCGGCGAGAAGGCCGGCGCACCTCGGATAGAGGAGCTGCCCCGCCATCGCCGCCGCCACGACCCCGGCGAATAGCGGCGACCCGCGACCGGCGTCACTCCGAGGCGGAAAGCCGGGCGGCCGACCGTCCCGGGTCCGAGTCGGATCATGTCGTACGCGGCCGGCTGCCCGGCCTCAGCAGGCCCGATTCGCGCTCCGGCGTTGACCCGTCCCGGGTCCGCCGGTCCTCGACGCGCGGGCCGTCCGCTGACCGATCCCGCACATTCTGGCCATATGAACTACTCTGGCGTTCCGCGCCTACCTGGCGTAACTTGCAGACCAGCGGACTGTTGTTGGACGCGGTATCCGGTCGGCGCCTGGGTGAGGCGCCGAGCTGCGCAGCTGGTCAGCGCAGAGACCCCCGCGCGGAGGTGGCGTCGTCCGCACGACGCCCAGGAAGAGGGCAGCTGTGTATCTGCCGATCACCACTCGTCAGTTGGCCGATGGCACCGTCGAGATCGCGCCGAGCGGCGAGATCGATCTCGACAACGCGCACGTGATGCGTGACGCGGTCAACGACGTGCTCACCACCTCCACACCCGGGAAGATCGATCTCGACCTCCAACGGGTGATGTTGATCGACAGCATCGGCATCGGCATTCTGGTGGCCTGCTTCCACGCGGCCGCCGCCAGCGGCGTCAAGCTCGTGGTGAGCCACCCGAGCCCGACGGTCTACCGCCAGCTCTGGATCTCCGGCCTGGTCGGCCTGCTGGGCTGCGCCGAGCCGCCCTCCCCGCGCACCTCGGTGGGCCTGCGGCCCAGCTGACCCGCGTCACCCGATCGAGGGAATTCGCGCCCCGGTCTCCCGAGCGTCTTTGGTCTCATCGCACCCGGCCGCATCCGGCTCGGCCGCATCCGGCTCGGCCGCATCCGGCTCGGGCTCATCCGGCCCGGGTGAGGTCTGTTGAGGCCGCCAGGTCGGTGGCCACCTCGAGCAGGTGGGTCAGCACCGGCCGGTCGGCGCGCGGATGCCAGGCCACGACGGTCTCGGCCCGGTCCCCGGCCAGTGGCACGAAGATCACGCCGCTGTCCCGCAATGTCTTCGCCGAGCGGGCCAGCCGGGTCACCCCGACGCCGGCCGCGACCAGTCCCAGCAGGCTGGCCACGGTGGCCGACCGCTGCACCACCCGGGGCGTGAAGCCGGCGATCGCGAAGTCCCGGTCGTACTTGGCGTGCCACGGCGGCCACGACTCGCGCGGTGTCAGCACCCACGGATCGTCGGCCAGCTCGCCCAGCTCCACCTCGTCACGGCCGGCGAGGTGGTGCCCGGCCGGCAGCACGGCGCAGACCGGCTCGACGATCAGAGTGCGGGTGACCAGGTCGTCCACGAGCGGTGGCCGGGTGAAGGCGGCGTCGAAACGGCCGTCGCGCAGGCCCGCGACCAGCTCGGCGATACCGGTGTCGGCGGTGACCAGCTCGACGTCCGGATACTGCGCCCGGAACGCCCGTACGACCGGCGGCAGCATGTAGTTCGCCACCGAGGACAGGAAGGCCACACTCAGCCGGCCGATTTCACCCCGGGCCGCCCGGCCGACCGTCGCCACCGCCTCCTCCGCGCGAGCCAGCACGGCGCAGGCCTCGGGCAGGAACAGCCGGCCGACCTCGGTGAGCCGGGTGCCGCGGCTGTCCCGATCGAACAGTCGCGCCCCGAGAATGCGTTCGAGCACGGTGATCTGGGCCGACAGCGACTGCTGGGCGATGTGTAGGTCGGCCGCCGCGCGGGTGAAGCTCAACCGCTCGGCCACCGCGACGAAGTAGCCCAGCTGCCGCAGCTCGGGAGTGGTCACAGTCTCCGACTGTAGTGACGTCAGGAAGTCGATGTTGGCCGCGCCGGACCCGGCCCCGGCAGGCTGGCAACCATGGTCGAGACAGACAAGGTATGGCTGATCACCGGCTGCTCCGCGGGCTTCGGCCGGGAACTGGTGCTGGCGGCCCACGCGGCCGGCGACCGGGTGCTCGCGACCGCCCGCCGCCCGGAACAACTCGCGGACCTGGTCGCCGCCGGGGGTGGCCGGATCGCCGCCACCGCCCTGGACGTGACCGATCCGGCGTCGGTCGCGGCGGCGGTCGGCACCGCCCTGGGCACGTTCGGGCGGATCGACGTGGTGGTCAACAACGCCGGGCACGGCTCGGTGGGCGCGGTCGAGGAGCTCGAGCTGGCCGACCTGCGCGCACTCATGGAGGTCATGTTCTTCGGGGCGGTCGAGGTGACCAAGGCCGTCCTGCCCCACCTGCGGGCCCGGGGCAGCGGCGCGATCGTGCAGATGAGCTCGATGGGCGGGCAGGTCAGCATGCCGGGCTTCGGCGCGTACTGCGCGGCCAAGTTCGCGCTGGAAGGACTGTCCGAGGCCCTCGCCGCCGAGGTGCGCCCACTGGGCATCACGACGTTGATCGTCGAGCCGGGGGCCTTCCGTACCGAATTCGGCGGGGCCCGGATGCATCGGTCGGCCCCGATCGACGCGTACCGGGAGTCGACCGGGCCGACCCGCGCGGCCGTCGAGCAGATGGACGGCACCCAGCCCGGCGACCCGGCCAAGGCGGCCCGGGCCGTCGTCACCGTGCTGCGCAGCGACGACCCGCCGCTGCGGCTCGCCCTCGGTGCCGACGCGGTCGACCATATCGGCGCGCACCTCGACGCGGTCCGGGCGGATCTCGACAAGTGGGCGGAGCTGAGCCGCTCGACCGCGCTGTCCGGGGTCGCCTACCGTTGACAGATCATGGTGCGGCGGCTGACAGTCACGGTCTTCTTCCTGTACGCCGTGGGCGTCGTCGCCATCACCGTCTTCCCGATCCGGGTCCGGTCGGCGGCCTACTGGACCGGCGAACCATGGTGGACGATGTTCCACTGGATCCCCGGTGACGTGGACGCGCCCAGCTTCGTGCTCAACGTCATCATGTTCATCCCGCTGGGTGTGCTGCTGCCGCTGCTCCGGCCGTCGCTGGATGCCGTACGCCGGCTCGCCGGGTGCGCGGCCGCGGCCAGCTCGGCCATCGAGCTGATCCAGTTCGTGCTCGGGATGACGCTGGGCAGCCGCCGTACGGTAGATGTCAACGACCTGATCGCCAACACCGCCGGCGCGCTGCTCGGCCTGCTCATCCTGCGGCTGGCCGTGCCGTCGCGGCGGCACCGCGCAGCGTTCGGCGCAGGAAGTCCGCCGTCGCCGTCACCGCCCGGCTGACGTGCGGCTCCCGGTCGTAGAGGTCGACGTGCTGCCCGGCGTCCAGCCAGACGATCTCCTTGTCGCCGGGCGTCTCCTCGTACATCCGGGCGGCCAGTTCCGGGCTGCAGTAGTCGTCCTTGCGGCCGTGCACGATCAGCAGGGGCGTCTCGGCCAGCAGCGCCGCCCGGCCCAGCGCGTCGAAGGTCAGCAACGCGTGCAAGGACCCGCGCGTCACCCTGTTCTCCCAGGTGGTGGCCGCGGAACGGGCAGTGCCGTAGTACGACCACGGTTCGGCGCCGGCCATCGCGGCCTCGCCGTCGCCCGGTGCCACGGCCGGCAGGTGGTCGTCGTAGGAGTCGATGAAGCTCCGCAGGCCGGCGCGGTAGGCGACCGGGTCACGGGCGAACCACGCCGGGCTGTTGTAGGCGCCGGCGATCCCGGCCACGGCGCGTACCCGGGGGTCGGTGGCGGCGGCGCTGACCGCGTACCCGCCGCCCAGACAGATGCCGACCAGGCCGATCCGTTCCGGGTCCACCTCGGAGCGCGCCTGCAGCAAGCTCACCGCCGACCGCAGGTCGGCGAGCTTGCCCTGGGTGTCCTCGTGGCCGCGACGCCCTTCGCTGGCCCCGAAACCGCGGTGGTCGAAAGCCAGCGTGACCAGGCCGGCTCGCGCCAGCCGCTCGGCGTAGAGGCCGGTGACCTGCTCACGCACGCCGGTGAACGGCCCGGTCAGCGCGACCGCGCCGCCGTCGGCGCCGGCGGGCACGCGCAGAGTGCCGCGCAGGGCGAGGCCGTCGCTGGCAAAAGTGACTTCTTCGGTACGGATATCGTCCACGTCCCGACGCTAGGCTCAGCGCAGGCGGCTGCCCAGAAGGCACTTCACAGTGCCCATCCGGCTCGGGGGTACGGACGATGACGCTGGTGATCCCGGACGTGCTCGAGGAGAGCTGCGCGACGCGGCAGGCACTCGAACGCCTCGCGGCGAAATGGCGGGTGCTGCTGATCTACGCGCTGCTGGCCGGCCCGCAACGCCCGGCCGCACTGCGCCGCCGGCTGCCGGGGATCACCCAGAAGGTGCTCACCGAGACGCTGCGGGCGATGGCCGCGGACGGCCTGGTGGAGCGGCGGGTCCTGAAGGAGGAACCGCCGCAGCACGTCGAGTACGCCCTCACGCCGCTGGGCCGCACGCTGGAGGAGCCGCTGGCCGCGATCTGCGGCTGGGCCGCGTCTCAGGCCTCGTTGAGCAGTTCCACCAGCTTGGCGGCGTCCACGTCGGGACCGTAGGCCGGGGTGCCCGGCTGGTGCCGCCACGACTCGTCGAGCCCGCCGATGTCGACGGCGTCGAAGCCGAGCTCGTCGACCAGGTTGAGCACGACAGTCTTGGCCCGCTGGTCGTCGCCGGCCACCGGCAGCGCCCGCCGGCCCTCGGTGCCCGGCGGGGTGGGCCGGTCCAGCAACTGCTGGGCGACGATGTTGTTGAAGACCTTCACGACCGGATGACCGAGCTGCTCACTGACCCACCGCGAGGAGACCATCCCGTCGTCGATGGGACGGATCTGCCCGTCCCGCTGCGGGTAGTAGTTGTTCGTGTCGATCACGACGACACCCGGCGCGGCGCTGTCGAGCAGCCCCTTGGGCAGGTCGGCGACGGCCTTGAGCGGCACCGCGACGATCACGACCTCGGCGTCCCGCGGGGCGTCGAGAACGTCGACCGGCGTGGCGCCGGTCCGGGCGGCAACTTCATCGAGGGTCTGCGGCCCCCGCGAATTGGCGATGACAACCTGATGGCCGTGCCGGACGAGAAGCTGCGCCAGATTCCCACCGATGTGCCCGGCGCCGATGATTCCGATCTTCATACCGATCCTCCGTCTCTCCAAGCATGACAATGCCCGACGACGCCCCCGTCATCCCGGACGTGTCGCACGCCATGCCAGGCACCGTCAGACCATGAGCTCCGGCTCCACCTGATGAATCTTGATCGGCATCCCGTCGGGCGTCTCGACATGCAGCCGCACCCCGAGATCCCGATCGACGGCAACCTCGACAACGGTGACCCCCTGCGCCCGAAGCAACTGCTCAAGCCGGTCGAGCGGCATCGTGGCGGTGAAGTTGAGCTCAACGGTGGACTCGCCACGCGAGGCATCGGGCGGGCGGGTGACCAGGCCGATCTGGGAGGTGCCGACCTGCATGAGAACCCACTCGCCGTCCCGGTCGCCGTGGTTGATCTCGCCGCCGAGCTTCTCGTAGAAGGCGACTGCCGCGGGCATGTCGTCGACGTGGACCATCGGCTGGAGTTGAAGTCCGGGGAGCAGGGGCCGGACCTTCGCGACGCCTACGGTGTCGGGCCGGCGGCCGGTGGGCGGGTCGAAGGACCGCTGGTTGGCGGCGGCGGGAAGCGGGTTGGGCCGGGCGGCTGAGGGCGACGAGTTCTGCGGCTCCGACCGGCGCGGATCAGGCCCGGGTGGGGTTTCGCCCCTTTCGGGCTCGTGCGGGTGGGCGGGCGTGCCGCTGATTTCTGAGCGTTGTGGATCGGCGGGTGCGTCCTGCCGGGCGGCTCGGGGGTAGGGATGCGCTGCGGATACGGCGGAATTCTCCGTCGGCGGGGTGCGCCTGGGGCTTGGCATCGGGCGACCGGACGTCCGGACGAATCGGGTGCCGCTGTTTGCGGACGAGTCACCCTCGGCGGTCGCGGCTGTGGGGTCCGTTCCGGCCGGCCTCAGCGCGCTGTTCGGATTGACGGCTCCGGCCGCGCCGACGGTTCCGGCCGTGCCGACGGTTCCGGCCGTGCGGACGGTTCCGGCCGTGCCGACGGCTCCAGGCGCCGGTTGTTCGAGCGCGCTTCCGCGCTGGTCGGCGTCCGGGTGCCCGGTCTCGGCAGACGGCTGGCCGAGCGCCGGGTAGCCGGCCGCGGGAGAAGGATCCGGGTGATCAGCCGGGGCGTCAGGTGCCGGGTGCTGCATGAAGGGCGCAGCGATCGGCCGCGGGTCGGACGGGTCGCCCGCGGGTGGCCGCCGGGGGGCGGGTGGCGTGGGGACGGTCGGTGGGCGGGCCGGGGTGGCCTGGTGGTCCCGGGGATTCGCCGGCTTCCTGCCGCCGGGCGGAACCGGTCGTTGCTTGGCCATGGCGGGCTCCTGTCGCGCGGGCTCTCGGCACCGGCGAGGTACCGGCCGCCGAAAGGTTCAACGACCCGTCGCGCTCATCGATACATCTCCACCCCCGCGGCCGGCGCCGGACCGTGCCGCAGCCGGCGGATCACGAGCAGGCCGCCGATGCCCGGCACGGCTGCCAGGAGACGGGTACGCAGGTCCCCGGTCACCTGAATGGTCGCCCCGATCACGAACAGATAGGCGCAGCCGTGCACCGGCCCGAGCAGCGACGCCACGGGCGCCCAGTGCACGGTCGCGAGGTTGGTCAGCAGCAGGACCAGGCTGGCCAGCTCCACCAGGGCCGCGATCCGCAACAGTCGGTTTGCCATGGTCAGACCCCCGTCGTGGAGCCGGGCCGGACGATCATCAGCACGACGACCACCGCCCACAGCAGGTTGAAGATGCCGGTGACCATGCCGAGCCGGGCGGCGAGGCGCAGGCCGGCCGTTTCGCCGGCCGATTGCGGGGCCGCCCCCACCGTGTCGCCCGGCGGCGAGGCCAAGGCTGAACCAATTGGGGATATCGGCGCGACGGCCGCCGGAGAGGCCGGCGCGTCGGCCGGCGCGGGAGCAGGCGTGAAAGCTTGCGAGGAGCCCGGCGCGGACGCCGGCGAAGGGACACCCGCAGAGGCCAGCGGCGAAAGCGGCGCCGATGCCGACGAGGGAAGCAGCGCGGATGCCGGCGGGGGAAGCGGCGCGGAAGCCGATAGAGGAAGCGGCGCGGATGCCGATGGGGGGAGCGGCGCGGATGCCGGCGGGGGAAGCGGCGCGGATGCCGATGAGAAATCACGTGCCGAGGCCGGCGCGGTGACCGGCGAGGCCGGTGCTGACCCTGGCGGGAAAGCAGCTGCGGCGATCGGCAGCGACCGCAGCACGGCAGCCTGACCAGGCAGGACAAAGAAGATCAACATCGCTGCCGCCGCCGCGGTCAGGATGATCGAGATGATCAGCCAGGCGTCACCCAGCACTCCCAAGCTGCTCGCCGTAGCCAGTCCGAACACCGGAACCAGCACGCCCAACGTCGCGTACACCCGGCAGATCCGGTGCAGGTTGTGCAGGACCGCCACCCCGCGCGGATCCGTCGGCTCCGCGGAAGCGCGCCGGGTCGCCGCCGGGAACATGCTGGCCGCCACGGTCACCGGCCCGATGGCGATGATCGCGACCAGGACGTGGATCGAGAGAAGCAGTTTTGTCACGGTCGATCACGCTATGCAGGCCACCGTACGGCCGACAGTGGCTGGAACGCCACATGCCAACGGATTCTCGCCACGGCTGGGTTAGGCTCCCCGCCATGCACATCGTGGCCGTGCTCGCGCTCGACGGCGTCGTCGCTTTTGACCTGTCCACGCCCCTGGAGGTTTTCGCCCGCACCCGCCTTGCCGGGGGAGAGCCCGCCTACGACGTACGGGTCTGTGCCCCCAAGCCCGAGGTCGACGCCGGCGCCTTCGTGTTGCGGGCACAGTGGGGGCTGGAGGCGCTGGACACGGCTGACACGATCATCCTGCCGGGGCTCGTTGAGCTGGCTGCCGCCGTACCGGAAGAGGTTCTGGCGCGGCTGCGTGCGGCCGCAGCGCGCGGCGCCCGGCTCGCGTCCATCTGTGCCGGCGCTTTTGTCCTTGCCGCGACCGGGCTGCTCGACGGGCGGCGCGCGACCACCCACTGGCTGGCCGCCGCGCAGCTCGCCGAACGCATTCCGGCGGATGATGTCGATCCGGACGTGCTCTACGTCGACGAGGGGCAGCTCCTGACCTCGGCCGGAGCAGCCGCCGGGCTCGACCTCTGCCTGCACCTGATCCGGCGGGACCACGGCTCCGCGGTGGCTGCCGACGCGGCCCGGCTCTCCGTCATGCCGCTGGAACGTGACGGTGGCCAGGCGCAGTTCATCGTGCCGGAGCGGCCGCCGGCGCCGCGGGGCTCCACCATGGAACCGCTGCTGCGCTGGCTCGACGAGAACGCCGGCCGGGAGCTGACCATGGCCGAGATCGCCGCGCATGCCGGCATGAGCACGCGCACCCTCAATCGCCGGTTCCGCGAACAGACCGGGACGACGCCGTTGCAGTGGCTGCACCGGGCCCGGGTGCGTCAGGCGCAGCACCTGCTGGAGACCACTGCCGAGGGCGTGGACCGGATCGGCGCGCGGGTCGGTTTCGGCTCACCCACCGCCTTCCGGGAACGCTTCAAGCGCATCGTCGGCACCAGCCCGCACGCCTACCGCCACGCCTTCCGTTCGGCCGCCTGAAAGCTCTCTCCTAGTCGTTGAGCTGGGCTCTTTCGATCTCGCCGAGCGCCAGCGTGATCACCTCCGCCAGCGGTCGCGGCCCCAGCAGGTGGGCGATCAGCAGCGCGGAATGCCGGGCCAGTGCGTCGGCCTTCGGCGCGGGATCCTCGTCGTCGTGCACGCCCAGCGCGCCCGCCAGCAGGACCAGCATCACGTGCGGGTCCACCTCCGGCTGCCAGATCGCCGCCGCCCGGACGCTCTGCTCCAGGACGGCGCGGATGTCGTCGCCGTCCAGGCCGTCCGGGTGGGTCAGCTCCAGCAGCAGGCGCACAGTCGTGCCCAGGATCAGGCCCGTCTGGGCTTGATCGAGCGCAGCCAGCTCATTGACTGCCGAGGTCAGCGCCTCGGTGTCGTGATCTCGGGCGGCCACGACGGCGGCGTCGGTGGCCGCGGCGATCGGCCGTGCGGGTGCGGGCAGGTGCCGCCACTGGTTGGTCACACTCCGACGCTAGCGGTCGGGTCCGACAGAACCGGGCCGGGGAAGCGGTCGATGTTGTCGACCACCCAGCGGCGCAGCAGCGCCAGCGGCTCGCAGGCGTCCTGGCCCAGCGGGGTCAGCGAGTATTCGACGTGCAGCGGAACCGCGGGATACACCGTACGGTCGACCAGGCCGTGCTCCTCGAGCCGGCGCAGTGTGGCGGTGAGCACTTTCGGGCTCACGCCTTCCAGCTTCGCGCGGATGGCGCCGAAGCGGCGCGGACCGTCCTCCAGGGCGCCCAGGGCCAGGGCACTCCACTTGTTGGCCAGCAGATCCAGCATGTCCCGGCACGGGCACGCCGCCGCGTAGACGTCGTGCGGCTGGCCGCAGGAGGTGGTCGCCATCGGGCCATCGTAGTTCCCTTTGGATACCAGTAACCGTTGACGGTAACCAGGACCACCGGCATAGCTTCGCGGGCATGGCTGAACTCATGCGCGCGGTGGGCTACCGCAAAAATCTCCCGATCTCCGACCCGGCGAGCCTGCTCGACCTGGAGCTGCCGGTGCCGGTCCCCGGCGAGCACGACCTGCTGGTCCGGGTCGAGGCTGTCTCGGTCAACCCCGTCGACGTCAAGGTCCGGGCGAGCAGCGACCCGAGCGGAGAGCCCAAGATCCTGGGGTACGACGCGAGCGGCGTCGTGGTCGCGGTGGGCAGCGCGGTCACCCTCTTCCGCCCGGGCGATGAGGTCTGGTACGCCGGTTCGATCGCCCGCCCCGGCACGGACGCGCAGTTCCACCTGGTCGACGAGCGGATCACCGGCCCCAAGCCCGCGTCGCTGGACTTCGCCGAGGCCGCCGCCCTGCCACTGACCACCCTGACCGCCTGGGAGGCCCTCTTCGACCGGCTCCGCCTCACCGCCGGCAGCACCGGCACCCTGCTGGTCCTGGGCGCGGCCGGCGGCGTCGGCTCGATCCTGGTCCAGCTCGCCCGCCGGCTGACCAACCTGGAGGTCATCGGTACGGCGTCGCGCCCGGAGTCGCAGCAGTACGTCCTCGACCGCGGCGCCCACCGGGTGGTCAACCACCACGACGACCTCGCGGCCGCCCTGCCCGACGGTGTCGACTACGCCTTCTCCCCGCACTCCAAGGGCATGATCGACACGTTCGCCGAGATCGTGCGGCCGTACGGCGCGGTGGTGGCCATCGACGAGCCGGCCGGGCTGGATCTGCGGCCGCTGAAGTCGAAGAGCATCGCCTGGCACTGGGAGCTGATGTTCACCCGGGCCCTGTTCGACCCGGAGAGCACCGCGCAGCACGACATCCTCCGGCAGGCCGCCGAGCTGGTCGACAAGGGTGTGCTGCACACCACCCTGACCGAGCGGATCGACGGCATCACCGCCGAGCACCTGCGACGGGCCCACGGGATCGTGGAACGCGGCTCCGCGATCGGCAAGACGGTCCTCGCCGGGTTCTGATTTTTGTCGGTGCCGGATGGCAGGGTGGTCGTCATGCAGACCTCGAAGATGCGGCAGGCGATGACGGCACGCGTCGAGCGTGGCGAGTTCCCCGGGATCGTCACGCTCGTCGCGCGCGGCGACGACGTCCGGGTCGAGACGATCGGCTCGACGGCGTTCGACGGTGGCGTGCCGATGCGCCGCGACACCGTGTTCCGGATCGCCTCGATGACCAAGCCGGTGCTCGCCGCGGCCACGATGATCCTGGTGGAGGACGACGTCATCGACCTCGAGGAGCCGATCCACAAGCTGCTGCCCGAGCTGGCCGGCCAGCGGGTGCTGGCCCGGATCGACGGCCCGCTGGAGGAGACCGTCCCGGCGCACCGCCCGGTCACGGTGGAGGACCTGCTGTCCTTCCGCAACGGCTTCGGCACCCTCATCGAGCCCACCTTCGACCCGCCGTTCCCGATCGTCCGGGCCGCGGCCGAGCTGGAGCTCGAGCTCGGCCCACCGACTCCGCGGACGCCGCACGACCCCGACGAGTGGATCCGGCGCTTCGCCACGCTCCCCCTGATGTATCAGCCTGGCGAACGCTGGCAATACAACGTCGGCACCCTCATCCTCGGTGTGCTGCTCGCCCGGGCCGCCCGGCAGCCGCTCGGTGACCTGCTGCGCGAGCGCCTGTTCGAGCCGCTGGGCATGACCGGGACCGGCTACTGGCTGCCGGCCGAGCGGGCTGCCGAGCTCCCGGCCCACTACCTGACCGATCCCGCGACCGACAAGCTCACCGAGCAGCTGACCAGCCCACCCGAGCTGTGGAGCAGCCCGCCGGTCTTCCCGTCCGGGTCCGGCGGTCTGGTGTCCACGGTGGACGAGTTCCTCTCGTTCGCCCGCATGCTGCGGCACCGCGGCGTGCACGGCGGCACCCGGCTGCTGTCCGAGCAGTCCGTCGAGCTCATGACCACCAACAGGTTGACGCCGGAGCAGATCGCCACCGGCGGCATGCTCCTGTCCGGCAGCGGCTGGGGCCTCGGCATGGCCGTGATCGTTACGCCGCAGGCGCCGGCCACCAGCCCGGGGCAGTACGGCTGGTCCGGTGGCTACGGCACGACCTGGTTCAACGACCCGCACGAGGACCTGACCGCCATCGCGATGACCCAGGTCAGTGACTTCCTGTGGAGCGGCGCCCTCGACGAGTTCCGGCAGGCGGCATATTCGTGAGCGCCACCGGCCGGCCAGGCTCGGTAGGCTGACCTGCGGTGTTCCCACGGAAGGGGAGACGATGACCAGCCTCGACGCGGTCACTGCCTGGGTGCGTAACTACCGGCGGGCCTGGGAGTCCAACGATCCCGGGGACATCGGTGGGCTGTTCGCCGACGACGCGGCGTATTTCACGGAGCCGTACGCGAAGCCCTGGCTCGGCCGCGACGAGATCGTGACGCAGTGGCTGCAAGCCCGCGACGAGCCCGGCACCACCACCTTCGAGTGGCACCCGCTCATCGTCACCGAGGACCTGGCGATCATCGAGGCCACCACAGTCTACCGGGAGCCGGCCCGGACCTACAGCAACATGTGGGTGCTGCGGCTGGACAATCAAGGTCAGGCCCGGCAGTTCACCGAGTGGTGGATGAAGCACCCGCCGGCGGAGTGACGCTCAACCGGCGGGGGATTTTCTCCTTATCTGCAAGATCTCCCCGTGATGAGCCGCTCACTTTCCGATTTGAGTGCTCTGGTCGCCGTCCCGGGTGAAGGTGAGCCGCCTTCACCGGCGCCGTACGGTGCGTATCCGCGTCATTGCAGGCAGACTGCCTCGGGTGGAGGTGCAGCAGAAGATTCTCGGTGGCCGCTACACGCTGCTGCACGAGCTCGGCCGGGGCGGCATGGCGGTCGTCTGGCGTGGCCGCGACGAGGTGCTCGGCCGCTCGGTGGCGGTCAAGGTGCTCGCCGGCCGGTACGCCGGGAACCCGCAGCTACGGGCGCGGATCCGCGACGAGGCCCGGGCCGCCGCCACGTTGTCGCACCCCAACATCGCCCAGGTGTACGACTTCGGCGAGTGCGACGAACAGGACGTGCCCGTCCCGTACGTGGTCATGGAGCTGATCCACGGCAGCACGCTGCACCAGCGGATGAAGGCCGGGCCGATCCCGCCCGGGCAGATCTTCCGGATCTGCGGCCAGGTGGCGGCGGCGCTCGCCGCGGCCCACGCTGACGGTCTGGTGCACCGCGACATCAAGCCGGGCAACGTCATGGTGACCGAGGAGGGCGCCAAGGTCGTCGACTTCGGCCTGGCCGCAGCGGCCGGACCGGCGGATCCGGACGACGAGGTGTTCGGCACACCCGCCTACCTGGCGCCGGAACGGCTGACCGGCGGCCCGGTGGAGCCCGCCTCGGACGTGTACGCCCTGGGCGTGCTCATGTACAGGTTGTTGGCCGGCGAGTCGCCGTGGACCGTCGAGAGCACGACGCAGATGCTGACCGCGCACGTCTACGTCGAGCCGACGCCACTGCCGCCGCTGCCGACGGTTCCGCCGCAGGTCACCGAGCTGGTCAACCAGTGCCTGCGTAAGGAACCGGCGCAACGGCCGAGCGCGGCGCAGGTGGCCACGATCCTGGACCGGGCCGCTCTCCTGACGCCGCTGCCATCGCCTTCGCCGCCTCCTTCATCTGCTCCCGAAACGCCGGTCGTCGGGCGGCCCCACAAGCGGCTGATCCTCGGCGGTGTCGCCGCAGCCGCGGTGGTGGCAGGCCTGTTGTGGCTGGTCCTGCCCGGTGGAGCCGAGGGGGACGCCGAGATTGCGGCGTCCCCGCTGCCGTCGGTCTCCGGCCGGTTCGGCAGCGGCGCTGCCCCCGGCGGACCCGGTACGACCGTGCCCCGGCCGGGAACGGTGGCAACGCCCGGCGGCCAGCCCCGCCCCACCCCGTCCGTGACGGCGTCGGCTGCCGTCGTCGTGCCGCCCGCTGAGACCGGCGAGCCGTCCGCGCCCGTGACGTCGTCGACTCCGGCGCCCGAACCGACCACGGCGCAGCCGATCACGAATGTCCGCACGTTCGAGTCCCGCGGCGGGACGATCGAGGCGCGTTGTGACTCCCGGGGCCGGGCGGAGCTGACCTCCTGGACGCCGGCGGATCCCTACGAGGTGCAGCGGGTCAACGAAGGGCCGGCTCTCACGGCGGTTGTCGTCTTCCGCGACGGCAAGAGCCGGATCCGCATGACTGTGACCTGCGTGGCGGGCACACCCACCGTCGTCAGCCTGCCGTTGTAGGCACCAGCCGGGCGAGGGCCGCCGCCGACAGACTGCCCGGCTCGGCCTGGTAGGCGATGATCACCTGGTCTTCGGCGCCGGCCACCACCAGAGCCTGCCGCCGCAAGGTGAGCGGGCCGACCACCGGATGGTGGAAATGCTTGGTCTCGTTCCGCGCCGGCCGCACGTCGTGCCGCGCCCACCACCGCCGGAAATCAGCATCCCGATCCAGCTCCGCAACCAGCGCCACCAGTTCCGGATCGCCAGGCTCAGCGCCGGCCCGCAACGCCGCAACAGTCTGCGCCGCGATGACCTCCCACTCCGGGAAAAGCTTGCGCACACTCGGCTCCAGGAACATGTCCCGGGCGAGGTTGCGCCCCGCCGAGTACATCGGCGACAGCGCCGCAGCCAGCCGATTACCGGCCAGCACGTCCAGGCGTGGACCGCGGACATATGCCGGGGTGCCGGCCCAGTCGTCGAGCAACCGCTGCACCGCGGGATCAAGTGGACGCCGCTCCGCACGGACGGGCGGCTGCGCCAGCGCATGCAGATGAGCAGTCGTGTCCGCGTCCAGCCGCAGGGCCCGGGCCAGCGCGTCCAGGACCTGCGGCGACGGGTGCCGGTCGCGGCCCTGTTCGAGCCGCATCAGGTAGTGGGTGCTCACTCCGGCGAGCCGCGCGAGCTCGTCGCGCCGCAGCCCGGCGACGCGTCTGCGGCCGTACGGGATGAGCCCGACGTCCTGGGGCAGCAGCAGCGCCCGGCGCGCCTTCAGGAACTCCCCGAGCGGGTTGCCGTCCACCATCGCTGCAGGGTAGCCCTGCGGCGGTACTGGCTACCGCCACCCGCCGGAGCGAGCGTGGAGGCATGAAGACATGGTTCATCACCGGTGCGGCCCGCGGCCTCGGCAACGTCTGGGCGGCCGCGGCTCTCAGCCGCGGCGACCGCGTCGCCGCCACGGCCCGGCACCCCCAAGATCTCAAACCCCTGATCGACGCGTACGGCGACAGCGTCCTCCCGCTCGCCCTCGACGTCACCGACCGCCCAGCGGCGTTCGCGGCGGTCGAGCAGGCGGCCCGGCACTTCGGTCGCCTCGACATCGCGGTCAACAACGCCGGCTACGGACTGTTCGGCATGGTCGAGGAGACCACCGAGGAGCAGGCCCGCGCGCAGCTGGAGACCAACCTGTTCGGGGCGCTGTGGGTGACCCAGGCAGTGTTGCCGATCATGCGCGCCCAGGCGGCCGGTCACATCCTGCAGGTGTCGAGCATCGGCGGCGTCGCGGCGTTCCCGACGCTGGGCCTCTACCACGCGTCGAAGTGGGCGCTGGAGGGACTGAGCGAGTCGCTGGCCCAGGAGGTCGCACCGCTGGGCGTCAAGGTCACGATCGTCGAGCCGGGCCCGTACGGCACCGACTGGTCCGGTGCGTCGGCCGTGCACACCGAGCCGATCGCCGCGTACGAGCCGATCCGGGAGGCACGGCGGGCCGGGGCGGCCAACCGGGCGCCGAACGATCCCGCCTCCACCGCCGCGGCGATCCTGACCCTGGTTGACGCGCCGGAGCCGCCGTTGCGCCTGTTCCTGGGCTCGTTCCCGTACGCGGTGGCCGAGCGTGCGTACCGCGATCGGCTCGCCACCTGGGAAGCCTGGCGGGCCGTGGCGGAGACCGCCTGATCCCGCGCTGTGCCGATCGGCCCGTCCGGCTCTGCCGGGCGGGCCGATGTCGTATGTGTTTCCGGGCGTTGACGAACCAGTGAAGCATCTGCAACATTGAATGCCCCGCCCCGCAAGAACTCGACAGTAGCCGCGTAATTTCTGTGGTGAGTGTCGAAAGATTCGCGTCACTGGTTCGCGGGTTCATCCCCCCTGTCGTTCTCACAGAACAAGGACGCCATGAAACCCATGCAGCTCAGGAGACGGCTGGTCAGCAGCCTCTTCGCGGCCGGTCTCGTCGCCGCCGCCGCGCTCGTCCCCACCCCGGCCCTCGCCGCCGGCGGCCCCAACCTCGCCGCCGGCAAGTCAGCCTCCGCCGGCGGCGCCAACGGCCCGTACGGCGCGGCCAACGTCAACGACGGCAACGCGCAGACCTACTGGGAGAGCCCGTCCAACGCGTTCCCGCAGTGGGTGCAGATCGACCTCGGCAGCGCCGTCGCCATTGATCAGGCCGTCCTGAAGCTGCCGCCCGCGACCGCGTGGGGCGCCCGTACCCAGACGCTCAGCCTGCAGGGCAGCACCACCGGCAGCAGCTTCAGCGTGCTGTCCGGCTCGGCCGGACGGGTCTTCGACCCGGCCTCGGGCAACACCGTGACGATCAACTTCACCGCGGCGACCGTCCGGTACGTGCGGGTGGTCATCACCGGCAACACCGGCTGGCCCGCCGCGCAACTGTCCGAACTGGAGGTCTACGGCGTCGCCGGCACCGACCCGGATCCCGACCCCGATCCGGACCCGCCGGCCGGGACGAACCTGGCCGGCGGCAAGCCGATCGAGGCGTCGTCGTCGATCTTCACCTTCGTCGCCGGTAACGCCAACGACAGCAGCCCGACCAGCTACTGGGAGTCCAACGGTTTCCCGGCCACGCTGACCGTCAAGCTCGGTGCCGACGCCGACGTCACGGGCGTGGTGGTCAAGCTCAACCCCGACCCGGTCTGGGGTACGCGTACCCAGAGCATCCAGGTCCTCGGCCGCGCGCAGACCGCCACCGGGTTCACCTCCCTGAAGGCCCGGGCCGACTACACGTTCAACCCGGCGACGAACCAGAACGCGGTCACCATCCCGGTCACCGGCCGGGTCGCGGATGTGCAGCTGCAGGTCTTCAGCAACACCGGCGCACCCGGCGGGCAGGTCGCCGACCTGCAGGTGCTCGGCACCGCGGCGCCGAACCCGGACCTGGTCGTCACCGCGGCGACCTGGACCCCGGCGGCGCCGAGCGAGGCTGCGCCGATCACGCTTTCCGCCACCGTGAAGAACCAGGGCACCGCGGCCGCCGCGGCGACCAAGGTGGACTTCAAGCTGGGCGGCACGGTCGTGGGCAGTGCGCCGGTCGGCGCGCTCGCGGCCGGCGCCTCGGCCACGGTCTCGGCGAACGTCGGGGCGCAGCCGATGGGCAGCTACAGCGTCGCGGCGGTGGCCGACCCGGCCAACACGGTCGCCGAGCAGAACAACGACAACAACACCTTCACGGCGGCGACGCAGCTGGTGGTCGGCCAGGCCCCGGGCCCGGACCTCCAGGTCACCGGCATCACCTCCAACCCGGCGAGCCCGGCCGCCGGTGCCGCGGTCTCGTTCACCGTCGCGGTCAACAACCGAGGCACCTCCGCGGCCGGGGCGTCCAGCACCCGCCTGGTCGTCGGCGGCACCACGCTGACCGGCGCGACCCCGGCGATCGCGGCCGGGGCCACGGCGAACGTGGCGATCAGCGGCACCTGGACCGCCACCAACGGCGGGGCCACCCTCACCGCCACGGCCGACGTGAGCAACGCCGTCGCGGAGACGAACGAGAACAACAACACGCTCGCAAGGTCGATCGTCGTCGGCCGCGGGGCCGCGGTGCCGTACACCGAGTACGAGGCGGAGGCAGCCCGCTACCAGGGCACGTTGCTGGAGACGGATGCGCTGCGCACGTTCGGGCACACCAACTTCGCCACCGAGTCCTCGGGCCGCAAGTCGGTGCGGCTCAGCAGCACCGGTCAGTTCGTCGAGTTCACGTCGACCAACCAGGCCAACTCCATCGTGGTGCGCAACAGCATCCCGGACGCGCCGGGCGGTGGCGGCCAGACCGCAACCCTGAGCCTGTACGCGAACGACACCTTCGTGCAGAAGCTGACGCTCTCGTCCCGCAACAGCTGGCTCTACGGCACCACCGACGACACCGAGTCGCTGTCGAACTCACCGTCGGCCGACGCGCGCCGGCTGTTCGACGAGTCGCACGCGCTGCTGGCCCAGTCCTACCCGCCCGGCACGAAGTTCAAGTTGCAGCGGGACTCCGGTGACAACGCCGCCTTCTACGTCGTCGACCTGATCGACCTGGAGCAGGTGGCTCCGGCCGCGAGCAAGCCGGCCGACTGCACCTCGATCACCACCTACGGCGCGGTGCCCAACGACGGGATCGACGATTCCGCCGCGATCCAGCGGGCCGTGACCGACGACCAGAACGGCGTGATCAGCTGCGTGTGGATCCCGGCCGGGCAGTGGCGCCAGGAGCAGAAGATCCTCTCGCCGGACCCGGCCCGCGGCCAGTACAACCAGCGCGGCATCCGCAACGCCGTGATCCGCGGTGCCGGCATGTGGCACTCGCAGCTCTACACCACCACCGAGCCGCAGAACGTGACCGGCAACATCAACCATCCGCACGAGGGCAACGTCGGCTTCGACATCGACGACAACACCCAGATCTCCGACCTGGCCATCTTCGGCATGACGACGAACCGGGCCAACCGCGGGCACGGCCTCAACGGCCGGTTCGGCAAGAACACGAAGATCAGCAACGTGTGGATCGAGCACGTCAACGTCGGTGCCTGGGTCGGCCGCGACTACTCGGACACCCCGGCCTACTGGAATCCGGGCGACGGCCTGGAATTCTCCGGCATGCGGATCCGCAACACGTTCGCGGACGGGATCAACTTCTCCAACGGTACGCGTAACTCGAAGGTCTTCAACTCGTCGTTCCGTTACACCGGCGACGACTCGCTGGCGGTGTGGGCCAACCCGTACGTGAAGGACCAGGCGGTCGACATCGCTTCGAACAACCACTTCCTCAACAACACAGTGCAGCTGCCGTGGCGGGCCAACGGCATCGCCATCTACGGCGGCTCGAACAACTCGATCGAGAACAACCTGGTGTCTGACACGATGAACTACCCGGGCATCATGCTGGCTACCGACCACAGCCCGCTGCCGTTCGGCGGGACGACCCTGATCGCCAACAACGGCCTCTACCGCACGGGCGGCGCCTTCTGGAACGAGGACCAGGAGTTCGGGGCGATCACCCTCTTCCCGTCCACGAAGGACATCACCGGGGTGACGATCCGCGACACGGACATCGTCGACTCGACCTACGACGGCATCCAGTTCAAGAACGGCGGCGGCAACATGCCGAACGTCGCCATCACCAACGTCCGCATCGACAAGTCGAACAACGGCGCGGGCATCCTGGCGATGAGCGGCGCCCGCGGCAACGCGACCCTGTCGAACGTGACCATCACGAACTCGGCGGACGGCAACGTCGTGATTCAGCCGGGCTCCCAATTCACCATCGCCGGCAGCTAGCCGGTTCTGCCACAGGTGGGCCCCCGGTCGTTCCGGCCGGGGGCCCTTTTCAAGCCCGATAGCCCTCGAACAGGGGACCGCCGGCTTTCGCGAGCACCTCCGCAGCGAATGCAGCTGGTTCATCCCGGGCGGCCAGCCACCGGTCGGCGAAATCAGAGTCGAGGGCCCGCAACTCGCGCAGCAACCACTTGCCACTGCTGAGCCACCGCCCGGCGAACGCCAGGGCCACGCGGGCCGACTCGGTCCATACCGCGGCGGCGATCACTGCACGTTCGCCGACGTCCACGGCGTGCTTGTGGTCATCGAGCAGATCAGTCAGGCCGTACCGCAGCCGATCGCCCTCGGCGCCGCTCAGCGGCGGTGGTCCCGCCGCAAGAACCCCCGCGCACCGCACCTGGAGGTCGCCTGGTTCGCCGAGCAACGGAACGCCGCGCGCGATCATCCGATGGGTGCTCGGTTTGCGCTGGGCCAGCTCACGCTCCAGAGAGACGGCCAGTCGGGCCGGAGTGTGCACGAACAGCTCGACCGGCCACCCGCGGAAGTACAAGCTCTCGCGATAGCCGGGCTCCTCCTCCCCCCGCAGCACCACGATGTCCAGGTCGGAGCCGGCCGTCCGGTCGGGACCGAGCACGCTGCCGGTGAGCATCGCCCAGGTGGCGTCCGGGAACCGCTCGGCCACAAGATCCCGGGCATCGGTCAACGCGTCCATGCCACGATCCTGCCCCTACGGCTCCCGACGCGGTGTGATCAGGTAGGTCAACCGATGGCGGAGCCGGGGGAGTGTGCCGGTCGCGTCGAGCAGCGTGAGCCCACCGACGGCCAGCGCCAGCCCCGACGTGCCCAGCAGCGGCACCGTGATGAGTTCCCGCCCGTCACCGGTGAGACCGATCAAGGCGCCGACTGCGGTGAGCGAGACCCCGGCCAGGGCGAGCAGCACCCCGACCACCGGGCTGTGGCGTTCCGGCAACCACAGGACGACCTCCACGCCGGCCAGGCAGAGCGCGGAAAACAGGGCCAGAACGGTGGCTGCCACATGCTCCCCAGTCGTCAGCGCGAGGACGCAGAGCACCACGATGACGCCGTTGAGGCTGATGAGCAGGCCGGATCCCGGCCCCTCGGCGACGAACCGCCGAAGGCGTCGCAGGCTTGCCACGGTCAGCCCGGCCGGTCGGACGACCCGTTCGGGACGGCTCAGCACGGCCAGGCCGGCCAGCGCGATCATGACGCCGAAGGAGACGAGGACGGCCACGAGCAGACCGGGAGCGGTCGGTGCCGGGGCGAGGAACACCAGGCTGACGCCGTACGTGAAGACGCTGATCCCGATCAGGGACGCCAGCACGGTGCCGCGCTGCGGGGTGAGCAGGACGAGCAGAACGATCAGCAGGATCAGCGTCCCGATGACCGGCCGGGACCAGGACGCCGGCAGCACCAGGGCCGCCACGATCCCGGCTGTGATGACCCGCAGCAGCATCGTGGGCAGACCCCGCACCAGCGGCGCCGTGGCGTCCAGCCGGCTGAGCCCGTACAGGATCGCGACCAGGAAGAGCGCCCCGGCCACGACCACATAGGGCACCACGTCGGCGAGTTGGTTGAGCGCTACCCCGCACACGGCGGGACCCAGCCACCGCACTAGCGTCCGCTGCGTGTCTCCGGCCATGAGAACAGTCTGTGGCCTACCCGCTACCCCGTCAGTGCGACAGTCGCCGTCGGGTACGGCTGATACGACTGATCGGGCGTGTCGTCCTTGGCGGCCCGGCAAGTAGCGGCCACGCGCCAGCCACCGGTCCCGGACCCGGCCGGCAGGACCAACCGCACCGCGTTCCAGCGCCCGGCGACGGTCACCGCGGTGGTGCCCTCGACAACCGGCTTGCCGCCGCGGACCGCGTCGTACACCGAGACCTCGGCGGTCTGCGCGGGCGTGGGGTACGCGCCGCAGCCGCCGCCGTCGGTCACCGTCAGCACCTGCCCCGGCCGGGCGGCCGCCGGACTCACCCCGAGGACCGGCCGGGCGGTCGTGACGGTCTGGGTGAAGCTGTACGTGGACAGACTCCGGCCGCCGGTGCGCACGTTCGGATCGGTGGACGCCTCGCAGACGACACTCGCCGGATAGCTGCCCGGTACGGCGTTCCCGGAACTGCCGACCCACGCGCCACTGCTGAACTCGTCGTACGACTCGACTCCGGGCACCCCCTGCCCCGCACCGCGCGTCACGACGAGCACGTAGCCGCTGCTCACCGCCGGGCAGGTGACCCCGGTGACGTAAGAGACGAAACCGGCGCGGCCGCTCGTCCGGTAGACCTTGGGCAGCTTGGCGGCCACCTTCGCACCGAGCTCACCCAGCTGCGGCCCGACCCGGTAGCTCATGTGGACGGCGGCGCCGACGCTCATCGCGACCCGGCCGGCCGGCGTCGCGGCGTTGTGCAGGCCCGGACGGTGATCGCAGACGATGTCCAGGGAGTTGCAGAGGCTGAACACCCGGCCGCCGATCGCACCGAACTTGGCCCCGCCGGCCAGCGAGAACTTCGGATACCAGAGGCCGACCCCCTTGGCCTCGGCGCCGGCGCTGCCGAGCAGCTGCCCGTCGTCATGGGGCAGCCGGTCGCCGTCACCGATCAGCACGATCGCGTCGATCCGGTCGGTGACCCGGCTGCCGAGGATCTGCATGCTGCGGTGGATGACCATCGCGCCCTGGGAGAAGCCGGCCAGCACGAGGCGCTCGCGGGGGCATTGCCGGATCCGGTCGAACAGGAACTCGTTGAGCTTGCCCTCGCCGGCGATCAGGCTCTCCATGAACGTCCCGATCCCGGGATAGATCATCGTCGGCAGCACGGGCGCGGCCCGGTAGGGAAGCGCGTACGAGGTGACGGTCCGGCCCTCGGCCTTCGCTTTGACGGCTTTGTAGACCGCGGTCACCTCGGCGCCCATCCCGGACTTGTCGTATCCGGGCCAGCCCTTGTCGGCCTCACCGGACCCGGCGGCGCCCACGAAGAGGACATCGCCGCATTTGCCCGGGCCGGCAGCCTGGGCCGGTGCGGCGGGCACGGCCAGGATGGCGGCGACCAGGGCCAGCGTCGAGAGGATCCGCTTCATCGGGGCAGCATGGCCCGCGAAACGCGGCGCCAGCGGCGTCGTCCCCCGATCGTGGCCGGGACCCCGCCGAACGGGGTCGGCCGGTTCGAAGCGGCGAGAACCCGGACGTACGAGAAGGGCTGCCGACCGGCTCTCGCTTCTGGTCCTTGGCCTTGTCCCGAAGGCCGTCGCCGTCGCCGTCGCGGTCGCCGTCGCGGTCGCCGTCGCGGTCGCGGTCGCCGTTGCCGTTGCCGTTGCGAGCGTTCAGGTCGGGTGGGGCCGGAGGCCGTCGCAGGCGATCTCGATCATGCGCTGTTGGGCGGCGCCGTCGTCGTCGCGGGCGATGCAGCCGGCGATGAGGGCCTTGATGTCCGCGGTGTCGACGTCGGCGCGGACCGTTCCGGCCTGCTGCGCCCGGCTGAGCAGGCCGGTCATGGCCGCACCGAAGTCGCTGATGGCTGTCGACGCCGCGGCCTGGAGATCAAAGCCGGCACCGGTGAGGGCGTCGCCGACGGCGTGATCGGCCGCGCTCTGCCGTACCAGGAACGTGAAGAAGGTGAAGAACGCGATTGCCGGGTCCTCCCGAGCCGCGATGTCCTCGGCGCTGCGGACGAGGTGTTCGATCCGGTGCAGCGCAACCGCCCGGAAAAGCGCCTCCTTGGTGGGGAAATGCCGGGTGACGGTGCCGGTGCTCACGCCGGCCCGGCGGGCGATCTCGCGGATCGGAACCGCGGCACCGTGAGCTGCGAAGGCGGCGAAGGCCTCTTCCAGGACCCGTGCCTGGTTGCGCCGGCCGTCGGCGCGCTGGGGCCGGGCCGCCTTCTCGCCCGCGTCGGTGCTCGCGGGGTCGGGGGATCGGTCCAGTGATGACATCGCCGCGATCGTAAGCCGTTTGCTCAGCCCTGGAGCGGGCCGGACCCGCTGATCTCGTACCGGACGAGCTCTACGCTGCGCACGTCCGGCATCGGCGGCGCGGTCAGCGCGACGCCGGCCAGGTGGGCGTTGAGGTGGGCCTCGGATTCCCATCGCTCGTAGATGTTGACCCGGTCGGGCTCGATCGGGTCGGCCGCGACCACGTAGTCCAGGCATCCGGCGGTGGTCCGATTCCGACGGAGGGCCGGGGTGAGGCTCTCCAGGAGGGCATCGCGGTGGTCGGGGTCGACGTAGCCGGCTCCGGCGACGATCAGCATGACTGGCCTCCAGGGGTTGACGTCCGATGCTGCCGGCGGCACTGTAACAGCTAACCGGGACACGCGTGCCGGATAACTTTCTCGGGGAGCATCAATTGCGCCTGGCCATCTTCGGCGGGACCGGCCGCGCCGGCCGCGTCGTCGTCGAGCAAGCCCTGCGGGACGGCCACGAAGTCAGCGCGCTCACCCGCGATCCGTCCCGGATCGGTCCGCACGCCCAGCTTCGCGTCGTCGGCGGCGACGTGCGCGATCTCGCGGCGGTGACCCTGACACTCAAGGGTGCCGACGCGATCATCAGCACGCTGGGCAGGCGACGCCGAGGCCCCGACGTATGCACCGAAGGCATCGGTACGGTGCTGGCCGGCAACGGCCCCCGTCGGCTGATCATCTTGAGCAACTACGGCGTCGCCGAGAGCCGCGACCGCAGCGCCTATGTCACCGCATCATGGCTGCTCGAACGGGCCGTCCTTCGGGACAAGGAACAGATGGAAGCTCTAGTTCGAGACAGTGACACCCAATGGACCGTGATCCGCGCACCAGTCCTCACGAACGGACCTCGCACCGGCAGCTACCGCACCGGAACCGACCTCCGGCTCTCCTTCACCGCCAAGGTGTCCCGCGCCGACCTCGCGGACTTCATGCTCACTGTGCTCCGCGAGAACGCCTATCCGCGCCGAGCGGTCGTCATCACTTCGTGAACAGCGCTGACAGGTACCGGCCAGCGTTCTGTCCGACCGGGCGGCCCGAGGGACCATAACCGCAACGCGGGCCTGCGTAGCGGTTTGTCAACTCCCTCGGTCCACGAAGGACCACGCATCGGAGGGCACCATGCGCAGAACAAGAAACGCCATCCTCGCCGGGTTCACCGGCCTGATCCTGGCCTGCTCCGTCTCGGGCACCGCGTCGGCCACGGCCACGGCCGGAGCGCCGGCCGCCGCCGAGGAGAACTACGCCGAGGTGTCGCTGCCCTCGCCGGTGCCGTTCGGTGCCGGCACTCGAGCCGCGCCGGCGGCTCCGGCGTTGCAGGCCGCCGCGGACGCGTCGTGTGCTGAACGGCAGAAGGCGGCCAAGAGCGCCTATTCCTGCGTCGAGATGAAGACCACCCCGGCAGTGAAGGAGTACTTCCGGCAGGAGCGTCGCGAAACAAGCCAACGGCTGGTGCCGTCCGGTACGGAGACCTTCAACTCGGCCTGCGGAAGCAGCTTCGCCGATCAGTGGTACTACTCGAACAAATTCACCATGTGCTTCCAGTACGGCTTCATCTGGCTGATCAACAACCCGAACGGCACCCCGCGCAGCCAGGTCCAGTTCGCGGTCCACCAGCAGATCAGCCACGTCGTCAACGGCGGCGCCAACTACACCTACGAAACGTGGATCACCCCGGTGTCCGGCAACGGTGACCTGCTGGTCGGCGGCGGAATCACGTCCAGCCTGGCCTGCTCGACGGGCTGCACGACCAAGGACACACTGCCGGGCGAGCAACCGGTTGTGCTCAAGCGGAAGCTGTACGGGAACTTCCGGATCTCTCAGCCGACGTCGAGCAACCAGTTCACCTTCACCGTCCAACGGTTCGACGCGGTCCTGTCCGCACCCTCGGCCGGCCCGCTCCCGATCAGCTTCCTGCAGACGCCGGTGACCCGGTGCGACTCGGGGTTCTCGGAGCGCAGCAAGACCACCGGCTGCGTCTTCCGTGACGCCCCCGGCGTGTACGGGCTGTCGGTGAGCGACAGCGCGGTGAACGAGACGGCCGCGCACATCCTCGACGCCCAGCAGCGCCTGGCCGGTCACCCGGGCCGGTTCGGCGACGGTTCTGCGCTCACCTACGAGTCGGACAAGAAGAAGCAGGAGGCCAACCGCCGAGCGGTGTGCGGGAAGTTCGTCCCGCTGCCCACCGGCTCCTGCGACGAGTACCCGTTCGCGTCCACCGACCAGGGTGGCAACCCGGCGACGGTGAGCGTGCAGGACGTCGACCTGGACGACAACACCAGGGCAGGCGGCCGCCTCGGCAACATGTACCAGCAGAGCCGGCTCCTCGACGGGGAGGCGTACTGGGCGGTGATCACCGCCTGAACTGCGACGTGGGCGGCGCGGCACTCGAGTGCCGCGCCATCCCGCGCGGCCGGGCCGACAAAAAAGGCCACCGAACCAGTTTGTGCTGGTCAGTGGCCCGAGATCGCCTGGTGAAGCTTTGTGCCCCCGGCAGGATTCGAACCTGCGCTTTCGCCTCCGGAGGGCGACGCTCTATCCCCTGAGCTACGGGGGCTCAGCGGAACTGAGCCTAGCAGGCGCCGCGGAGCCCTCGCCAATCGGTTCCGCGGCGCGCCGCCGGTCAGCTCGCCTGGATCCTTTTCAGCATCGAGTCGATCAGGTTGATCTCGCCCTGCTGGTTGCGGACCTGGGACTCCGCCAGCCACGTGACGTCGTCGTTGTCCGACTCCTCGAGGATCTCCTGGGCCATGTGGATGCCGCCCAGGTGGTGCTGGCGCATGAGCGTCAGGTACTGCACGTCCAGGGTCTTGCCGGTCGCCTTGCGCAGGTCGGCCAGCTGGGCCGGGGTGGCCATGCCCGGCATCAGGCCGTTCTGCACCGAGCCCGCCGAGTCCTTCATCCAGGTCATCGGGGGTGTCGACGCCGTCGGGCTCAGGTGCCAGTCGCGCAGCCAGGCCTGCATGTAGCCGATCTGGCCGTGCTGGGTCAGGGCGATGTCCGCGCTCAGGGAGATGACTTCCGGGTCGGTCGAGCCGGCGTGGGCGATCATCGACATCTCCACCGCCTGGGCGTGGTGGGTGCTCATGTCGCGCAGGAAGCCGGCCTCGACCGAGTCGTCGCCGGGGGTGGTCAGGCGCGGGCCGAGCAGGCCGATGGCCAGCCCGACGAGCAGGCCGAAGACCAGTACGGCGGCGAGCCACGCCGCCCCGAACCAGTGGCGGCCGGCCGGGGTGGTGGTGTCGTTCGCGTCGGCTTCGGCCGGGGCGGTCGACTCGGTCGAGACTGTCATCAGTTGCCCGCGGGAGGAGCCGCGGCCTGCAGCGGGCCGGTCGTCGTGTTACCGCTCGAGCAGGCGGCGTTCGGCTCCAGCGACGCGTTCAGGCGCAACGCCTGGATGAACTGGTCGATGCGCTTGTCGTCGGCGTTGTCGACCTTGAGCTGGTAGCCCCACGCCTGCAGGGAGATGTTCTTGTCCAGGTTCGCGATCGGGCTCATGAGCATGTAGTCCCGGCCCTGGACCTTCTCCTGCAGCTTGGCGACCTGGTCGGCGCCGAGACCCTGCTTGTACGTCACCCAGACGGCGCCGTGCTCGAGGCTGTGCACCGCGTGCTCGTTGGCGATCGGCTGGGCGTACACGTCGCCCATGCAGTTCTGCCACCGGGCGTTGTGCGCGCCACCCACCGGCGGGTTCGTCACGTACGTGAGCGGGCCCTCCTTGTGGTCCTGCGCGTTGATCGCCGGGTTCTTCTGGGCGCGGTAGTTGACCACGCCCTCGATGCCGGCCGCCTTGTCCTGCCAGGACTCGGTGCCCTTGATCGAGGCGAACACGCCGTACCCGATGATGCCGACCGCGATCAGCACGACCACACCGGCCACCGCGATCGGGCCCCAGTTGCGGCTGCCCTTGACCGTCACCGGCGCGGTGGGCTTGCGGCCCTTGCCGCCCTTGCCCTGCGGGCGGGCGCCCGGGCGGGTTCCGGACTTGGCCCCGGCGGACTTGGCCCCGGCGGCCTTCGCGGGCGGCTTGCCCTGGCCCGACGTCTTGTCGACCTTCACGGTGGACGGGACCCGCTCGGGTCCCGGGGTGCTCATGCTCATCGTTCCTCGTCAATCCGATGGAAAGGTCGGGCCGGGCCCGCGAGCAGGCCCCGGTACGCCGCCGGGCGGCAAAGTCTACCCGGATAGCATGGCTCAGTGACTCCCGCTGACCTCGCTTCCACCGTTCTCACAGCTGCGCGTGCCGTATTCGTCACCCGCGGCCTGGATGTCTCCCTGCTGCCGGAGACCACGACGGTGGAGCGACCCCGAAACCCCGAGCACGGCGACTACGCGTCGACCATGGCCATGCAGCTCGCCAAGAAGGCCGGTGTCGCGCCGCGTGAGCTGGCCGCGGCGCTCGCCGACGAGCTCAGCAGCCGTCCCGGCATCAAGTCGGTGGAGATCGCGGGGCCCGGCTTCCTCAACATCCGCCTGGACGCGGCCGCGGCCGGGGTGCTGGCGCGCGACGTGGTGCTGGCGGGACAGGAGTACGGCCGCACCGACCGCCTGGCCGGCCAGCGGATCAACCTGGAGTTCGTCTCGGCCAACCCCACCGGTCCCGTGCACATCGGCGGGGTGCGCTGGGCGGCTGTCGGTGACGCCCTGTCCCGGCTGCTGCGGGCCGCCGGCGCCGACGTCGGCACGGAGTACTACTTCAACGACGCCGGTTCGCAGATCGACCGGTTCGCCCGTTCGCTGTACGCGGCGGCCAAGGGTGAGCCGGCCCCCGAGGACGGCTACGGCGGCGCGTACATCGCCGAGATCGCGACCGCGGTGCTGGCCGAGGCCCCGGACGCGCTGAAGCTCGGTGAGGACGAGGCGCTGGAGGTGTTCCGGGTCGAGGGCGTCAAGCTGATGTTCGCCGAGATCCGGCAGTCGCTGGACGAGTTCGGCGTGCACTTCGACACGTACTTCAACGAGAAGGACCTGCACGACCGGGGTGAGCTGCAGGAGGCCCTGGACCGGCTGCGTGAGCAGGGGCACATCTACGAGGCCGACGGCGCCACCTGGCTGCGGACCACCGACTTCGGTGACGACAAGGACCGGGTGCTGCGCAAGTCCGACGGCGACTGGACGTACTTCGCCGCGGACTGTGCCTACTACCTGGACAAGCGCAAGCGTGGCTTCGACCGGGTCGTGATCATGCTGGGCGCCGACCACCACGGTTACATCGGCCGGATGAAGGCCATGGCGGCGTGTTTCGGCGACGACCCGGACGCCAACCTCGAGATCCTCATCGGCCAGCTGGTCAACCTGGTCCGCGACGGCGAGCCGCTGCGGATGAGCAAGCGGGCCGGCACGGTCATCACGCTGGAGGACTTCGTCGACGCGCTCGGTGTCGATGCCACCCGGTATGCCCTCGCGCGGTACTCCTCGGACTCGCCGATCGACATCGACATCGCCCTGTGGACCCGGGCCTCCAGGGACAATCCGGTGTACTACGTCCAGTATGTCGCGGCACGCACGGCCAGTGCCGCGCGCCAGGCCGCGGCCGTGGGTCTGACCCGCGGCGAGGCCGCCGACTTCCGGCCCGAGCTGCTCACCAACGAGAAGGAGAACGACCTTCTCAAGGCGCTGGGTGAATATCCCGCTGTGGTGGCGAGCGCGGCCGAGCTGCGTGAGCCGCACCGCGTCGCCCGCTACCTGGAGGAGGTCGCGGGGGCTTACCACCGGTTCTACGACGAGCCGGCCTGCCGGATCCTCCCGAAGGGCGACGAGCCGATCGGCGAGGCCAACAGGGCCCGCCTGTGGCTGAATGACGCCACCCGAACGGTGATCGCGAACGGTTTGGCACTGCTGGGCGTCTCCGCCCCCGAGAGGATGTAGTCATGCGGGCACATGAGGCCGGGGCGCTGCACGGCGACATCGGCAACCGGGGACCGGCGTGGCTGCGTACCCCGCAGAACGTGAACGCGCTCGTGCCGCAGCTCTGGCCGCGGACCGTGCGCCGCGCCGAGGCCGGCGCCCTGGAGATCGGCGGCGTGAGCGTGCTCGATCTGGCCGCCGAGCACGGCACTCCGGCGTACTTCCTGGACGAGGACGACCTGCGCTCGCGCTGCCGCGATTTTGCGGCCGCCTTCGCCGGCGCGGATGTCTACTACGCGGGCAAGTCGTTCCTCTGCAAGGCCGTGGTCAAGGTCATCAACGAGGAGGGCCTCTTCCTCGACGTCTGCTCCGGCGGCGAGCTGGCCGTCGCGCTGGCGGCCGGTTTCCCGGCCGAGCGGATGGGCTTCCACGGCAACAACAAGTCGATCTCCGAGCTGACCCGGGCGCTGGACGCGGGCGTCGGCCGGATCATCCTGGACTCGTTCCAGGAGATCGACCGGCTGACCGCGCTGGCCCGGGAGAGCGGCAAGCGGCCGAAGGTGCTGATCCGGGTCACCGTCGGCGTCGAGGCGCACACCCACGAGTTCATCGCCACCGCGCACGAGGACCAGAAGTTCGGCTTCTCGCTGGCCGGCGGGGCCGCGTTCGAGGCGGCGATCCGGGTGCTCGACGAGGGCGTGCTGGACCTGCACGGGCTGCACTCGCACATCGGCTCGCAGATCTTCGACACGTCCGGCTTCGAGGTCGCCACCCGGCGGGTGCTCGAGCTGCAGGCGCAGATCCGCGACGCGCGCGGCGTCGAGCTCGAGGAGCTCGACCTCGGCGGCGGCTTCGGCATCGCCTACACGACCCAGGACGACCCGTCGCCGGCCGGCGACCTGGCCAAGCGGATCAACAAGATCGTCGACGCCGAGTGCGCGGCGGAAAATCTGCGGCGGCCCAGGCTCTCGATCGAGCCCGGCCGGGCCATCGTCGGACCGGCTGTGTTCACCCTGTACGAGGTGGGCACGGTCAAGGACGTCGACGGCATCCGGACGTACGTGAGCGTGGACGGCGGGATGAGCGACAACATCCGTACCGCCCTCTACGACGCCTCGTACTCGGCCACGCTGGCCGGTCGCGAGTCCGACGCGCCCCCGCTGCTCGCCCGCGTCGTGGGAAAGCATTGTGAATCCGGGGACATTGTCGTGAAGGATGAATTCCTGCCCGCCGACGTGCAGCCCGGAGATCTTCTCGCCGTGCCCGGTACGGGTGCGTACTGCCGGAGCATGGCCAGCAATTACAACCACGTGCCCCGGCCGCCGGTGGTCGCCGTGCGCGACGGCGCGTCTCGCGTGATCGTCCGCCGGGAGACCGAAGATGATCTGCTCGCATTGGATGTGGGATGAGTTCTGAGAAGCCCGCGGTTCGCCTGGCCCTGCTCGGATGCGGCACTGTCGGCAGCGAGGTCGTGCGCCTGCTGCACGAGCAGTCCGAGGATCTGACCGCCCGGATCGGCGCTCCGCTGGAGCTCGTCGGCATCGCGGTGCGCCGGCCGGGCCGGCAGCGCGGCAGTGACATCGACCCGGCGCTGTTCACCACCGACGCGCTCGGCCTGGTCAAACGCGACGACGTGGACGTGGTCATCGAGGTGGTCGGCGGCATCGAGCCGGCGCGCTCGTGGCTCACCGAGTCGCTGAAGGCCGGCAAGAGCGTGGTCACGGCCAACAAGGCGCTGCTGGCCGAGGACGGGGCGACCCTGCACGACGCCGCCGCCGAGGGCGGCGCCGACCTCTACTACGAGGCCGCCGTCGCCGGTGCGATCCCGCTGCTGCGCCCGCTGCGTGAGTCGCTGCACGGCGACCGCGTCACCCGGGTCACCGGCATCGTGAACGGCACGACCAACTTCATCCTGTCGTCGATGGACGCCACCGGCGCCGGCTTCGGCGAGGCCCTGGACGAGGCCACCGAGCTGGGGTACGCGGAGGCCGACCCGACCGCCGACGTCGAGGGCTTCGACGCCGCCGCCAAGGCCGCCATCCTCGCCTCGCTCGCCTTCCACACCCGGGTCACCGCCGCGGACGTGTTCCGCGAGGGGATGACCGGCGTGACGGCGGCCGACATGGCCAGCGCCAAGGAGATGGGCTGCACGATCAAGCTGCTGTGCATCGCCCAGCGCGGCCCGGACTCCGCGGGCACCGACTCGGTCAGCGTCCGGGTGCACCCGGCGATGATCCCGCGCAGCCACCCGCTGGCCGGCGTCGGCGACGCCTTCAACGCGGTCTTCGTCGAGGCCGAGGCCGCGGGGCAGCTGATGTTCTACGGCCGGGGAGCCGGGGGTACGCCCACCGCCAGCGCCGTGCTGGGCGACATCGTGGCGGCGGCCCGCAACCGGCTCTCGGGCACCCGCGCGCCGAGCGAGAGCTCGTACGCCCACCTGCCGATCCGTCCGATCGGCGAGTCCGTCACGCGCTACCACATCAGCCTCGACGTGGCCGACCGTCAGGGTGTGCTGGCCACCGTGGCGGGCGTCTTCGCCAAGCACGAGGTGTCCATCGCCACCGTGCGGCAGTCCGGCCGGGACGAGGACGCCACGCTGGTGATCGTGACCCACGGCGCGCCGGACGCGAACCTGGCGGCCACCGTCGAGGATCTCCGGTCGCTCGCCATCGTCCGCTCGATCGCCAGCGTGCTGCGCGTCGAGGGCGGCGCCTGATCCCGATTGGTGGACGTCAAGTCTCGCTATTCGGGTGTGTACGGCATGCTTGCAGGGTTGACGACGAAGGGGCAGTGCCATGTGGCGGGGCTTGATTGAGGCGTACCGGGACCGCTTGCCGGTCTCCGCGACCACCCCGGTGGTCACGCTGCATGAGGGCAACACGCCGCTCGTGCCCGCGCCGGTGCTGTCCCGGCGCACGGGCGCGGACGTGTACCTCAAGGTCGAAGGGGCCAACCCGACCGGCTCCTTCAAGGACCGCGGCATGACGATGGCCGTGTCCAAGGCCGTCGAGGAGGGGTCGAAGGCGATCATCTGCGCCTCGACCGGCAACACCAGCGCCTCCGCGGCCGCGTACGCCGCCCGGGCCGGGCTGACCTGTGCGGTGCTGGTGCCGCAGGGCAAGATCGCGCTCGGCAAGCTGGCCCAGGCGCTGGTTCACGGGGCCAAGCTGCTCCAGGTCAACGGCAACTTCGACGACTGCCTCGCGCTCGCCTCGAAGCTGTCCCAGGACTTCCCGGTCTCGCTGGTCAACTCGGTCAACATCTTCCGCCTGCACGGGCAGAAGACGGCCGCCTTCGAGATCGTCGAGGCGCTCGGCACCGCGCCCGACATCCACTGCCTGCCGGTCGGCAACGCGGGCAACATCTCCGCGTACTGGATGGGCTACCAGGAGGACCACGAGGCGGGCAACAGCAAGGTCGTGCCCAAGATGTACGGCTTCCAGGCCTCGGGCGCGGCCCCGATCGTCAACGGCCAGGTGGTGCCGGAGCCGTCGACGATCGCCACCGCCATCCGGATCGGCAACCCGGCGAGCTGGACGAAGGCCCTCGACGCGCGGGACAGCTCCGGCGGGCTCATCTCGGCGGTGACCGACCGGGAGATCCTGTCGGCCTACCGGCTGCTGGCCCGTGAGGTGGGTGTCTTCGTCGAGCTGGGCAGCGCGGCGAGTGTGGCCGGGCTGTTGCAGCAGGCCGAGGCGGGGATGATCCCGGCCGGCAGCACGGTGGTCTGCACGGTGACCGGGCACGGCCTCAAGGACCCGGAGTGGGCGATCAGCACCGCGCCCTCGCCGACCACGATCAGGAACGACGTGATGGCGGCCGCCCAGGCCCTCGACCTGGCCTGACGCCACCGGACGGTTTGCCGGCCAGACCTGGCCGCGCCGCCCGCCAGCTCGATTTCGCCCGCTCGACCTGGCCGGCTCGCCCTGACCGCCGGCTCGACGTGGCCGGGCCGCCCGCCGTGGGCGGTCCGCCGCGCTCGCGGGGATCTGCTTCGTCGGTGCGGCGGTTCAGGACTGGGTTGCGTCGACGGCGGGTGGTGTGCCGACGGCCGGGTCCGGGGGAGCACCGCACGCCGCTGACTCGGCTTCCTCGGAGGCCGCCCGGACCATCGCCGTCATCGCTTCCGCGACCGTGCGCAGCTCGGCGTCCGTGAGCCTCTTGAGCACCCGGGTCTGCTTCTCCGTCCCGGCCGTGATGATGTTGGCGATCATGCCGGCGCCGGTGCTGCTCAGCGTGATCCGGCGGACCCGGCGGTCGTGCGGGTCCTCCGTCCGGGTCACCAGATCGTGCGCCACCAGCCGGTCGACCATGCCGCTCATCGTCGCCAGGCTGACGCCCAGCAGCCCGGCCAGCTCCCGGCCCGACGTGTCGCCCAGGCGGTGCAGCAGCAGCAGGATCTTCAGCTGCGGCATGGTGAGCTGGGAGGCGAAGAGCGGGTCCGAGCGGTCATAGGCGAACAGGTGCTGGAGCCGCTGCTGCGCGCCCATAATGTCGGCGATGAGTCGTTCTTTCTCGGCCACCGCACCTCCTGTGTTGCGCGCCGGTGGCCGGAGCGCGTCCTTCTTGTGACGGGACGCTATCAGCGGACCCCGGCGAAAACCATTTGTTCGCGTCGGGCAAACTATATGCCTTGGCCGAACTTTCACGGGGGAGCACATGTCATTTCTGACCAGGCTCAGTCTCGCCAACCGGGGGCTCGTCGCCCTCATCGCGGTGGTGATCACCGGTTTCGGCATCTACACGGTGCCTTCGCTCAAGCAGCAGCTGCTGCCTTCGCTCGAGTTCCCGGGCGCGTTCATCGGGGTGGTCCTGCCCGGTGCCAGCCCGGAGATCATGGAAGCGCAGGTGACCAAGCCGATCGAGGACGCCGTCAAGGGCGCCGACGGCCTGGACACCATCACGTCCACCACCCGTGAGGGCTCGGCCACCATCCAGGTCCTCTTCGAGTTCGGCACCGACCTCGACAACGCGGTCAACCAGCTGACCACCTCCGTCAACCGGATCCAGCCGACGCTGCCCGACGACGTCGAGCCGACCATCTTCGCCGGCAGCACCGACGACATCCCGGCGATCATCCTGGCCGCGTCCGACGGCGGCAAGGACCAGGCGGCGCTGGCCAACCGGCTCCAGCAGAGCGTCGTGCCCGAGCTCAACGCCATCGAGGGCGTCCGCGAGGTGGCCGTCACCGGCACCCGGGCCCAGCAGATCGTGATCACGCCCGACCGCGCGAAGCTCGGGGCCGCGGGCGTCGACCCGCGCGCGATCGCCACCCTGCTGCAGAGCAACGGCGTCTCGATCCCGGCCGGTGCGGTCACCGACGGCAGCCGCTCGCTGAGCGTGCAGGTCGGCCAGCCGATCCAGACCATCGACGAGCTCAAGGGCCTCTACCTGAGCGGCAGCAAGGTCCCGGTCACCCTGGGGTCCGTCGCCTCGGTCAACCAGCAGCTGGCCACGGCCACGTCGTTCACGCGTACGGATGGGGTCGAGAGCCTCGGCATCGCGGTCACCGCGTCGCCGGACGGCAACCCGGTCAACATCTCCCACGAGGTCCGCGACAAGATCGCCGAGCTCGAGAAGTCCTCGAACGCCAAGCTGACGGTCATCACCGACCAGGCGCCGTTCGTGGAGAAGTCGATCGAGAGCCTGACCACCGAGGGCCTGCTCGGCCTGATCATGGCCGTGATCGTCATCCTGGTGTTCCTGCTGTCGGTGCGTTCGACGCTGGTCACCGCGGTGTCCATCCCGCTGTCCGTGGTGATCGCGCTCATCGCTCTCAAACTCGGCGACTATTCGCTCAACCTGCTCACCCTGGGGGCGCTGACCATCGCGGTCGGCCGGGTGGTCGACGACTCGATCGTCGTGCTGGAAAACATCAAACGCCATCTGGGGTACGGCGAGACGAAGGTCCACGCGATCACGTCCGGCGTCAAGGAGGTGGCCGGCGCGGTCACCGCCTCCACACTCACCACGGTCGCCGTGTTCGCCCCGATCGCCCTGGTCGGCGGCTTCGTCGGTCAGCTCTTCGCGCCGTTCGCCATCACGGTCACGGTCGCGCTGATCGCCTCGCTGTTCGTGTCGCTGACCGTCGTGCCGGTGCTCGCGTACTGGTTCCTGCGGCCCGCCGCCGGCGGCTCCGAGTCCGAGGAGGTCCGCCGGGCCGCCGAGGAGAAGGAGCTGCGCAGCCCGCTGCAGCGCGCGTACCTGCCGATCATCCGCTGGGTGACCCGCAGCCGGATCACCCGCTGGAGCACCATCGCGATCGGCCTGGTCATCCTGATCGGCACGCTCGGCCTGGCCAGCCGGCTCGAGACGAACTTCCTCGACGAGTCCGGCCAGGACACCATCGCGCTCACCCAGGACCTGCCGGTGGGCACCGACCTGGCGACCACCGACGCGGCGGCCAAGAAGGTCGAGACCGTGCTGGCCGCCCGCAACGACATCAAGAACTACCAGGTCACCGTGGGCAACGGTGAGTTCAACCCGTTCGTCGGCTCCGGCGGGGCCAGCGGCGCCAGTTTCAACGTGGCGCTCAAGGAGGACGTCGACGCGGCCAAGGTCTCCGACGAGCTGCGCGAGCAGTTCAAGGGGATGACGGACGTCGGCGAGGTGACCGTCGGCAACGACAGCGGCACCGGCTTCGACGGCAGCGCGCTGGCCGTCGTGGTGCAGGCGGGCGATCAGCAGGCGCTGACGGCCGCCACCAAGCAGGTGCAGGACGCGATGGCCGGCACGCCGGAGGTCACCGACGTGAGCAGCACGCTCGCGGCGAGCGTTCCGCGCCTCGACGTCAAGGTCGACCGGGCCGCCGCCGCGGCCCGCGGGCTCACTGAGGCCGCGATCGGTCAGTCGGTGGCCGGGGCGTTCCGCTCGGCTCCGGCCGGGCAGATCACCGTCAACGGGGTCGGCCAGGACGTCGTCGTCGCGCTGGGCGCGCCGCCGGCCAACGCCGACGCGCTGCGCAAGCTGCCGCTGGCCACGCCCGGCGGCCAGCTCGTCACCCTCGACTCGGTGGCCGACATCGCCGAGGTCGACGGTCCGGAGGAGGTCACCCGGATCGACGGCAACCGCAGCGTCACGGTCGAGGGCACGGCGACCGGCTCGAACGTCGGCAAGACCACGACGGAGCTGACCAAGCGGCTCGACGCGCTGCAGCTGCCGGCCGGTGCGAGCTACGAGATCGGCGGCGTCAGCCAGGACCAGGCGGACGCGTTCGCCGACCTCGGCCTGGCCGTGCTGGCCGCGATCGCGATCGTCTTCGTGATCATGGTGGCCACGTTCCGCAGCCTGCTCCAGCCGCTGATCCTGCTCATCTCCATCCCGTTCGCGGCAACCGGCGCGATCGCGCTGCTGCTGGCGACGGGCACTCCGCTCGGCGTCCCGGCCCTGATCGGTGTGCTGATGCTGGTCGGCATCGTGGTCACCAACGCGATCGTGCTGCTCGACCTGATCAACCACTACCGCCAGGCGGGTCTGGGCGTGCAGGAAGCCGTCGTCGAGGGTGGCCGGCACCGGCTGCGCCCGATCCTGATGACGGCCATCGCGACGATCTTCGCGTTGCTGCCGATGGCCCTCGGGCTCACCGGCGAGGGCGGCTTCATCTCGCAGCCACTGGCCATCGTGGTCATCGGCGGCCTGGTCAGCTCGACCCTGCTGACCCTGGTCCTGGTGCCGGCGCTCTACACCATGGTGGAGAACACCAAGCTGAAGGGCCGCACCCGGCGCGAACGACGCCGGGCCCGCAAGGCGATGAAGCGCAGCGGTGCGACCGAGGTGGTGGAGACGCCGAAGCACGCGGCCGACGAGCCCGGAGGCGCGATTCCGGCCGACGACCCGGTCCCGGACTCGAGCGGCGGCGCGCACGAGGCGCCGGAGGGCGCACCGGCCGGACAGCCGGCGCGGGCTGAGGCGGAGCCGCAGAGCGGGGCCCTGC
>NZ_JBEZGQ010000006.1:0-37632 GCF_040650095.1 Actinoplanes sp. NPDC048791
GCGCAGCCACCGGCCAACTCGTCGGCCAGGCCTGCACCGCGTGCGGCGACGCCGCACGCGCCGGCCGGACCCCCGGTACCGTCCTGGCCCCCAGCGACCGGTGGGTCCGGCATCGGGGAGACCTGATTTCGCTGACCCGGCTGCTGAACCCACAGTGGCGGTTCCCGGGCGGCAACCAGCTCAGGCCTACACGGCAGACGACCGCCCCGGAGCTGTACGCCGACCGCTACTACGGCCTCCGCGCGCTGGATCAGGCGGCATCCGGGGAGGTCTCCACCGGCCTGCGGTCGGTGTTACGCGCGGCGCTTTCCGGCCAGGTGCTCCAGGGCCCGAACGACGATCCGGCCGACTCCGCTGGCTGGCAGCTCGCGGTCGTCGCTGCCTTGATCAGCGAGCGCCAGCAACGGGCGGCTCTGCCGGGTTTGGGCTCGCTCGTGCAGATCGTCGACCCCCAGTGGTGGGGCGACGAGGAGGCTCGGGACCGGCTGTACGTCGTGCGCGATGACCTCCACGCCCCGGTGCAATACGACCTGGTGAGCCTCGGCGACATCGGGCCGAACGTTCCGGGGTCCGCCATCGCCGAGATCGATCCGACTCGTGTGCGCCTGCTTCCCGCGCCCAAAGGGGCGTTGCCGTACCCGCCCGGGCTCGAGGACACCACAGCTGACCGGGTCGACTGCCGGCCGTCGCCAACGCGCCACGAGCTCTGCGGCCGACTGTTCCTTCAGCGCCCCCTTACAGGGCTGAGGCGGCGCAGCTGCGCGACCCGAGTTGCGCGGCGCCGACGTTCTACCAAGAGCTGACGATCATCGACGGCTGGCGGGCGATGCCGCTGACGGCACCCCGGGCGCCGACCGGCCTGGCCTCGGCGTCGACTTGATCGATCGGGGCGCCGGTGCGTTCATCGTCGGCGACGACGAAACGCCCGGCCGAATCCACTGAAGTACGCGGCGCTGTAAGCCGTGACGCACCACTGGCAGCACCTGCGGGTGTGCGCCCTCTCCGCCGCGCCTGAACCCCCTTGGTAATCGGGGGTCGGTGATCGCCGGGGTGGACGGCAGCCCGTCTCCGCTGTGCGCGGTTTCTTCACAGCCCGCGCATCCGGAGACGGATGCGCGGGCCTGACCTGCGAAAGGACCAGCCCATGTCCACACCCACCACACCACCAGCCGGCGGCCCGGATACCACCGCAGCCGCACGCCGTCGAGGCTCCCTCTATCCCCGCGTCGCCCTCTACCTGGCCGGCCAACCCGATTCCGTGCTGAAGGTCGGCGAGATCACCCGCGCCATCGGCGCCCCTTCCTCCGGGGCGGTGTTCGAGGTGCTGAAGAAGATGGCAGCGGCCGGGCACGCCACCCACGTACGTGACCCGCACCACCGGTTTCAGATCACCCCAGCCGGCGTCGACGCCGCCGGCACCATGCCTTTCAGCTCCGCCCGCACCGGGAGCCGGGCCAGCGCACGCAAGCCGCGGCCGGCGCCGATCGCCCGGCCCAACGGCAGCCTGTACTATCCGCGCCGGCTCGGCACAGGCTGGGACGTCGAAGTCCTGAACAGCCTACGGACGCAGAAGATCCCGGTTCTGCTGTACGGGCCGCCCGGCACCGGCAAGACCGCCATGCTCGAGGCCGCCTTCCCCGACCTGCTCACCGTCGCCGGCACCGGCGACACCGTCGTGGATGACTTCCTCGGCTCCTACAACCCGATCCCCGGCGGCGGCTACGAGTTCGTCCACGGCCCGCTGGTTATCGCCATGCGCGAAGGACGGCCGTTGCTGGTCGACGACGCCACCCTCATCCCACCCCGCGTCCTCGCTGTGCTGTATCCGGCGATGGACGGCCGCGGCGTCATCACCATCCCTGCCCACGGCAACGAACACGTGCAAGCCGTCGACGGGTTCTACGTGTGCGCCGGACACAACCCGGGCGTGCACGGCGCCGTGCTCACCGAAGCCCTTGCCTCCCGGTTCACGATGCACCTGCACGTCAGCACCGACTGGCACCTCGCCCGCCAGCTCGGCGTCCCCAAAGCAGTCATCGAAGCAGCGCAGGACCTCAACAAAGACCTGACCGCCGGACGCGTCGTATGGGCGCCGCAGCTGCGCGAGCTGCTCGGCTTCGTCAAGGTCCGCCAGGAGCTCGGCCCGGCCACCGCCCTGGCCAACCTCGCCGGCATCGCCCCCGAAGACGCCCGCGACGACGTCATCGCCGCCCTCGCCCGGCACACCGGCGCCACCGTCACCGCCCTGGCCATCGGCACCCGCTGACCCCACGACAAGGAGACCACCCTCATGTCTGACCCGAGTACCCACCGCTCCACCGGACGGCCGACAGCCACCGTCGATGACGCCTGGAAACCGTGGTCACAAGCCTGGACCAAACACATCAAGACTCTGACCGGCCGCACCGACCTACACGTGCTCGTCGCGCCCGGCGCCGGCGGCGGCGCACCCGAATGCTTCTACCCCCAACTGCGCCGCATCGAGGTCGACGCCAACTACATCGCCGACACCCCCGACATCGCCGACCCAAGACGGGCCGCGCACAAACAGACGGTGCCCACCGGGTACGGGCTGCTCGTGCACGGCGCCGCCCACGCCGCCCACAGCCACTGGACGACACCGCCGGGCACACCGCCGATCCTCGCCCACGTCGCCGACCTGCTCGAAGAGTCCCGGGCGGAGGGCAAGCAGCGGCAACGCCGCCGCGCCGACCGCCGATGGCTGCGGCACACCGTCACCGCCCTGCTGGACCCCGGTACCGCCCCGGTCGACGACGCCTGGCACGCCGGCACCCTCGCCGCGCTGCTCCTGGCCCGCGTCGACGCCCGCATCCTTACCAGCAAAGACGTCCGAGCCGTCCGGGCCGCCGTCATCGGCGTGCTCGGCCGCCAACGGCTCAAGGCGTTGCGCGAGATCTGGCAACACGCACACACCGTCGACGACACCGGCGCCGACACGATGATCGAACTCGCCCGCCGCTGGTGCCAGGCTCTGGACATCGACCCCGGCCAGCAGCACACCGTCCCGGCCGCAGATCCCGGCCAGTTCCCGGGCCAGCTGGCCCAAGCCATCGCCGACTATCTGGCCGCCGCGTACGGGCTCACCCCAAGCCAGTACGCCGCCCGGATCCTGCAGCATCGGCATAGCCCTCCAAAAGACTGGCAGCGCAGCGACCCCACCGAACAGCAACGACGCGCCGCCCGTGACCTGGCCGCCCGCATCACGCGGGCCCGGATCCGCAACCCGGAACCCGGCGTCCGACCGTCACTGATCCCGCCCGGACGGCTACGCACCCGCCACGCGATCGCCGCCGACGCGCAGACAGCTCGCGGGCAACGACCCACCGCGGCGCCGTGGCAGCAGCGCACCCAACTCCCACCGCCGAAGCCCACCCTGCACTTGGCGATCCTGGTGGACCTGTCAGGCTCGATGACGAAGTACGCCGACGAACTGTCATCCGCGGCGTGGATCTTCGCCCACGCCGCACGTAGATCTGAGGCCGTCACCACGACCATCGGTTTCGGCAGCCACACCAGCGTGCTGGTAGCGCCCGGCGCCCGTCCGCAGCAGATACTGCACATGCCCACCGGCGGCGGCACCGTGACCTTCCCCGAAGCGGTCAAAGTCGCCGACCGGCTGCTCGACCTACGCCACGGCCGCACCCTGCGCATGCTCGCCGTGGTCTCCGACGGCAAACTCGCCGACGTCGCCGCCGGCCAGAAACTGATCACCACTCTGCACCGAGCCGGCTGCGCCGTGCTCTGGCTGCAGCCCGATGACTTGCCCGGTTACACCTTCACCGACACGACGACCCTGACCGTCGCCGATCCGGCCGACTCAGTCACTCAAATCGCCGACGCGGCAATCGCCGCACTCAAGCAGACCTGACCGGACCCTCATCCCCGCGTCGGCGACAGCGCCTCAGCGCGGGCTCCGCTCTGAGCCGCTCGGCCGGCGGGCATGGGCAGGGTGCCGGAGTACTGCTCGTGTTGTGGGCCTGCTGGCCGGCTGGCGGAGTCGTGCCACCGGCTGCTTCGACGAGATGGAACCACCGAAACGCCCACCACGGCCGACCCGCGGCGAGACCCCCGGCGCCGGTCCTAACCTCGGCACCAGCTTGATCGGCCGTGGCGCCGCCGTGTTCATCGTCAGCAACGACGAACCGCTCGGCCGGACTATCGAGATGGCGCGGTGCCGTACGCACGCCCAGCCCTTTTGCCGCCCGGGGGTCCAGCGATCACCGGGGTGGAATGCAGCCGGTGTCCGCTGTGCGCGGTTCCCTCGCCGCCCGCGCATCCGGAGACGGATGCGCGGGCCTGACCCCACGAAGGGACATCGGATGCGGCACACCGTCAAGCCGTCAAGATGGGCAGCCCTTGTCGGCGATGCCACCCCGCCGCTACGACTCCAAGGCGTCGTAAACGTCCTCGGGTGTTTCTTTGATCGTGCCCGGTCGCTCGGGCACCGGTGCGGTGCCGTAGCTGTCGACGGTGAGCATCCATCGGCCTGCCGGTTTCGTGCCTCGTGCACTGGTGGGAAAGTTGATCTCGAGGCGGCTGAGGCGTCTCTGTTCGTCCAGGCTTGCGGTGAAGGGCAGGGTGTCGACGAGGCGCTCGGAGATCATCGCCAGGGCCTCGCCGCCGAGTGGCCGGGGGATCGACAGTGTGCCGCGGATCGTGCTGCCATCCGCTGTGGCGTCGCGCACCCAAGGGATTAGCTTCGTCGCCCCAGTCCGATCCGGGTCGGCGAAGGGAGGGCCTGTCATGGCCGTCCGCTTCGGGAGCCGCGACAGGTCGAGGTGCCGATACCTGTCGTCGCCCGTCTCGATCTCACGGATCTTGGCTGCCATGTCTGCTTTGACGTGCGGGTCGTCGGTGCTGGCTGCGGTCTCGCGAAGACTCTTCTTCTCGTTCGCAGCACTCGCGGCATCGTGACGGGTACGAGTGTATTGGTCCTGCCCGATCAGCCGTATCTCAATCTCCATGCGCCCGGGGTCGAGGAACGTCGTGGTCCACGCGGCACTACGACTGGCGAAGTCAGTCACACCCTCGACCCGTACGTCGGGCATGTCGACGGTGTATCGGTAGTTGCCTGCACTGAGCCCTGATGCCGATGCAGCGAGGACACTCTTCGGGTCGGGAGTCTTCGGCGTCGAAGGATCGGAGCAGGCGGCCAGTGCCAGCACCGCGATCAATGCGCTGGTGCCACTACGACGGATCATGGACGTGATCGTAGGGCCCGACGCGGTGTGACGTGTTCCCGCTCGAGCGCTGTCCGCCCGACGGCGGAAACGTCACGAGACGCCGCCTGGAGGCGGGTCCGCCAAGCCCGCTCCGTCGTGACCAGCGCACGAGCACGGGCTTTCGGCGCCACGGGGCTCCCGCCGAGATGACGCACGGTGATCGGCGGTGAACTCGGTGAAGCCATTGACGGCCGCAAGATCGATATATAGCTTTTCCGTTGCCAGGTTTTTCTCAGGAACCGGGTGTCAGCGCCGGGATCCGTTGAGGGGTCTGGCTTTCACGGGGGAAGTGATCAAGTGTCCGGCAGTCTCGTGCCGGGCGGACGTCGGCTGCGCGCATATGCACGCGGTGGACGACTCTGCCTTGCTGTCGCAGCAACGTTTCTCCTGATCGAGGGCCTGGCTGCCGTTCCAGTGTCGGCTGGAGCGGCGGCACCTCCGGTGGCACGTCAACAACTGACTGAGGCGCCTGATGCCGACAGCGCGGCTTGGCTTGCGCACAAGTACGGGTCACCGGTGGAGGTCCTCAGCGAGCGGACGGAATCATCGCAGAACTTCGCACAGCCGGACGGGACCTTTCGGCTGATGCAGTCGGCCGTTCCGGTGCGGGTCCGTCGCGCAACCGGGTGGGTGCCGATAGACCGGACGTTGCGGCTGACCGCGGACGGTGTGACGCCGGTGGCGACGAGTCTCGACCTGCGGTTCTCGCCGGGTGGTACTGGAGAACTGCTGTCGTTCGGTCGAGACGGCAAACGGGTCTCCCTGACGTGGTCGCAGCCGCTGCCGACTCCGGTCATCGCCGGGGCCACGGCGACGTATCCGGAGGTGCTGGCCGGAGTCGACCTGCGCTTGACGGCGAACGCCGACTCGTTCAGCGAGGTTCTGGTCGTCAAGACCGCGGCAGCCGCGAAGAATGCGGCACTGAGCCAACTTCAATTCGATGTTGCCGGACACGGGGTGACGTTGCGTCAGAACGCTGACGACGTGATCCAGGCCGTCGACAGCCAGGGTGCCGTGGTGTTCGTCTCCGACGGCGCCGCGATGTGGGACAGCTCCACTGCCGCCACCGCTACCTCGTCGCGCAGTGCGCCGAAGACGCGCGCCGCCGGTGAAGGCGACCCCGGTGAGCCGGGGGAACTGGTGAAGATCCCGGTGACGTTGTCGGACCAGTCCATGACGGTCACGCCGTCACAGCAGATGTTGACCAGTGCCGACGCCAGGTTCCCCCTCTACATCGATCCCGGCTTCAACGGTGGCAAGGAGGTCTGGACGGTGGTGAGCCGGCTGCACCCGGACACCTCCTACTGGACGAACGACTCGTACCGCGACACCATGCGCGTCGGGCAGAGCTGGCACAGCTCCAGCAGCGACGACTGGCGCACGATCGTGCAGTTCAACATCGGGGCTCTGTCGGGCAGTCAGATCCTCTCGGCGTCCGTGTTGACGAAGGTCGCGCATACCGCGGACTGCACACGATCCCCGCTGGGATTGTTCCTGACGAAACCCATCAGCACGTCGAAGGTCGTCACCTGGAACAACACCAAGACCACTGACGCGACGAAGAAGTGGTGGTCGCTACGAACGGTCAACGCGACGGCGAACAAGAGTAGTTGTCCGAAGGGTGACGACGAGGTCGAGTTCGGTGACCCCTCCGGCACATCGAAGATTCGCAGCGCGTTCCAGAGCGCCGCGACCGCCGGCTCCGCGGCCATCACCTTCGGTTTCCGGGCGCCCGACGAGGCCGACGACTACCAGTGGAAGAAGCTGACCAAGGACTCGACGTACCTGGACATCAACTACAACCGCAAGCCAGGTGTACCGACCGCGTTGAGTGTCTCCCCGTGTGACAGGAACCCTTGCGCCAGCCCGGCCAAGACCAACTCGGAGAAGCCGAAGCTCAGTATGACCGCGACCGATCCCGACGGTGGTGCGCTGACCTACGAGTTCGAGGTGTGGAACAGCACGATGCACGCGCTCAAGGCGAAGTCCGGCACGGCGGTCACCGGGGTCAAGTCCGGCCGCTCGGCGCCGTGGACGGTTCTGGGCCTGGACAAAAAGCGTCTACCCGACGCCAATTACCTGTGGCGGGGCCGGGCCTGCGACGGATCGAAATTCTGTAGTGCCTACTCCGCCTGGTACAAGCTGACCATCGACACCACCAACCCGGGCGCCCCGACGGTCGACATCACCCCGTACAAGCGGTGGACCGGCTCCGAGGACGACGACGTGCCCGGCGGATACGGCTCACCCGGCACCCCGGGCAGCATGACGATCAAACCCAGCGCGTCCACCGATGTCGTGTCGTACTACAACTGGTGGTTCACCACCGGAGACACCAAGGTCCATAAACTCGTGCCCGCTGCCGACGGGACCGCCACCACGCCGATTGTCCCTGCCCGTGAAGGCCCCCACACGATCAGGGCGTACGCGGTGGACGCGGCTGGCAACCGCACACAGGGCGAGGCCGAGTATTCGTTCAAGGTCGCGCCGGCCGGTGGCCAGTGGGTGTGGCACATGGACGACAACCAGCCCGGCCTGACCGGCTCGCTGCCGCAGAACAACCGGCCGCTCAGGGCGGCCGGGACGGGCCAGTCCTGGACCGACCGCAATGACGGCTTCGCGCTGGCATTGAACGGCAGCGGCGCGCTGACCACCGACCTGCCGGTCCTCAACACCACCGCTGACAGCGGCTTCACCGTCGCCGCCTGGGTACGGCTCGCCGAAGACTCCACGACAGAGCCGCCACCGGACGACGGCACCACGCCGGTTCCGGACCCGGGCGATGACACCGGCGAGGAGGACCCCGCCGAACCCGATGCGCCGGCCGGTGAGAAGCCGCCATCGGTGCTCGACAACAGCATGACGGCCGTTTCCCAGGCGGGTGTCAACACATCGATGTTCCGGCTCGGTTACCGGCGCGACGTCGACATGAACAGCGACGGCACGCCCGATGGCGCCTGGTGCTTCACCCTCGACGCGACCGACAGCGTCGGTGCGGCGACGACCCAGGCCTGCAGCGCCGCCTATCTCCAGCAAGGCGACTGGGTGCACCTGGTCGGTGTGGCCGACCGCATCCACAACGAGATCCGGCTTTACATCAATGGCGGGCCGGGACTGCAGTTCGGTGACACCCCCGACGAGACCGGTGTCATGGCCAACGCCACCGGTAGCGCCGCCTGGGCGGCATCGCAGGCATTCGCCGTCGGTCGCGGACAAGCCGCTGATGGGGCCGAGTACTGGCACGGCGAACTCGACGACGTCTACGCCGTCCCTCGTGTCTGGTCGGACGCCGAGATCGAGACCTACGCCGCGCGGGAGAACTGGTGAGCTTCATGAGCCGTACCACAAAGAGTCCCGGCGTTCCCGCCCGGAGCCGTCAGCGCCGCAGCATCGCGGGCCCGCTGGTGCTCATCATGGCCGCCACCATCGCGACCCAGACGCTGCCCGACACCGCTGACGCGGCCACGGTCAGGACACCTGAAGGTCAGGATGTCAAAGGCGTCAACGTCCACCCGGTCGTCGCGGCCCGCAAGCCCGCTTGGACCGCGAGCGCCCGCGAAGTCACCGCGACCAAAACCCCGGACAAGCGTGCGTTCGCGGGTGAGCAGGTCGTCGAGCTGAGAGATGGCGCGAGCGGCAAGGGTGCTCGGGCGGGCACCTTGCCCGTGTACGTCCGCAGCGGCGCCGCACGGTCCTCCGGTGCCCGCTCGGCAGTCGCGCCGGTCGCCAAGGTGAAGGTCACTCTGCAGGACGGCAGGGCCGACAACGTCGATGGCCTGTTGTTGAAAGTGGCCCGGGCTGACGGCGTCGCGGCGGCCGGCACGGCCGATGTCACCGTGGACTATCGACAGCTGTCCGGTCGCTTCAGCCCCGACGCGCTCAGCCGGCTGCGGTTGTTCAACGCCGCCGACGGCCGATCCGTCGCCTCCCGCAACGACGCGCGGGCCGGCACGGTGAGCGGCGCCGTCAGCCTTGCAGCCGCCGGGGCCACCACTCTGGCTCTCGCCGCCGCCGCTGAGGGCGACAACGGCGACTACAAGGCGACGTCACTGTCCGCCGCGTCCACCTGGCAGGTCTCCCAACAGACTGGCGCCTTCACCTGGTCCTACCCGGTGAAGGTCCCGCCGGCGGTCGGCTCGTTCGCGCCCAGCGTGGCGTTGTCCTACAACTCCGGTGCCATCGACGGGCGCACCGCGGGCACCAACACCCAGGGTTCCTGGGTCGGTGACGGCTGGGACCTGTGGCCCGGCTACGTGGAGCGCTCCTACCGCGCCTGCAGCGACGACCATGACACCAAGGAGAAGAAGGACCCGAACAACGCCGACGAGCGCGGCGGTGATCTGTGCTACTTCGACGACAACGCCACCCTGTCGTTCAACGGCGGCGCGGTCGGACTGGTCAAGGTGACTTCCACCGACACCGCACCCGGCGACGGCCGTGTGCAGTACCGAGGTAGCACCGATGACGGCTCCAAGATCGAGATGATCCGGGACAAGCGGAGCAACGGTGACGTCGACGGCACCTACTGGCGCCAGACCACCACCGACGGCACCCAGTACTTCTACGGCCGCAGCGCGGCATCGACCTTCACCGTGCCGGTCTACAGCAACCATCCCGACGACCCCGGCTACGACAAGACCTTCGCCGAATCCCGGCACAGCCGCGCCTGGCGGTGGAACCTCGACCATGCCATCGACGTCAACGGCAACACGATCACCTATACGTACGCCAACGAGGTCGGTGCCTACGCCCGCGAGGACGACGAGGACAAACGCACGACCTATGACCGTGGCGGCTACTTGACCCGTATCGAGTACGGCAGCCGTGACGACGACCTTGCCGGCACCCACCCCGTCGCGCGAGTCGACTTCACCACCGCGGACCGCTGCAAGGGCACCTGTTTCGGCGACGACAAGAAGCCCAACCCGTCAGCCTTCCCGGACACACCTTGGGACCAGTACTGCGACGAGGCGCCATGCAAAACGCAGCGGTCGCCCACGTTCTGGACCGCCAAGCGACTGAGCGACATCACCACCAAGGTGTACTCCGGAACCGGCGATGACTACACGCCGGTCGACACCTGGCACCTTGAACACACTTACCTGTCCGCCGGTGGCAACGAAGGCTCACCGATGTGGCTCAAGAGCGTCCAGCACAAGGGACTGAGCACCTCGGCCGGTGGAACAGTGGTGACGGACCCCCCGACCGTGTTTGATCCGAACGCCGACCTCATGGCCAACCGCGTCGACGGACCCCAGGACGGGCACTCCAGTCTCTACCGCAGCCGGATCAACACCATCACCACCGAATCCGGAGCCCAGATCGGCGTCACCTACTCCGCCCCCGACTGCACCCGCTCCACCCTGCCCAAACCCTGGGCGAACACGTCGCGCTGCTTCCCCCAGTACTACGGCGCGGAAGGCGAGACCCCCAAGCTCGACTGGTTCCACAAGTATGTCGTCACCCGCCTCGACGTCTACGACAACACCGGCGGCTTCGACCACGAACAGTCCAATTACAAATACCTCGACACCCCAGCTTGGGCCTACGACGACTCGCCGCTGACCAAGCCGAAGAAGCGCACCTGGGGCGACTACCGCGGGTACGGCCGCGTCGAGGTCCGCCAAGGCCTCGAGGACGGCGTGCAGTCGGCGACCGAGTACCGCTACTTCCGCGGCATGGACGGTGACCAGCAACCCGACGACAAGGGCGATCTGCCACCGACGGGCACGCCCCGTAACGTCGACGTCGAGGACTCGCTCGGCAACAAGATCGCCGACCACGAGTCGTTCTCCGGCATCCTCCGCGAGACGATCGTCAAGAACGGTGTCGGCGGCACCTGGGTGTCCGGCACCCTCAACACGCCGGGACACCTCGAGGCCACCGCCACGGTCGGATCGCTGCACGCCTGGCCCGTGAACACCAAGACGACCCGTACCCGCACCAGACTCGCCGACGGCACGACCCGATGGACCACCTCGGACACCGTCTACGACGACGACAACTATCCCACCCAGATCAACGTGCTCGGCGACGACGCCACCGCAGCCGACGACAAATGCACGACCATGGAGTACGTCCGCAACCGCGACGCCAATATTCTAGGCGCGATCAAACGCACCTCCACAGTCGCCGTGAAATGTGGCGCCACCAGCACCTCCGCCGACGTCCTGTCCGACACCCGCACCTGGTACGACAATGCGGAGGTCTACGGCAAGGAACCCATCCGGGGCCTTCCCGTACGCGTCGACGACCTCGACTCCTGGAGCGGCACGACGCCTCAATTCGTCACCGTCTCGACGACCGGCTACGACGCCGAGGGCCGCACCACCTCGGTCACCGACATCCTCAAACGCAGAATCAGGACGGTGTTCACTCCCGAACATGGGGGACCGGTCCGTCAGACGGCCGTCACCGACCCGATGAATGACACCGTCACTACCGTGTTGGATCCCGCCCGCGGCGTCGCGCTCACCAAGACCGACGCCAACAACGCGACGACCTCCATGACCTACGACGGCAGCGGCCGACTCCTCGCCACCTGGTCTCCCGGCCACGCTCAGGCCAGCTACCCGAACGCCCCTAACGCGCGGTTCACCTACCAGTTGCGCAGCGACGCGCCGAGCGCCGTCACCACCGAGGTCCTCACCGGCTACGCCGGCACGGTCTACCGCAAGTCCATCGCGCTGTTCGACGGTCTGCTCCGCGCACGGCAGACCCAGACGCAGACCGTCAACGGCGGCAGGGCCCTGTCCGACACCATCTACAACTCGCGCGGGCTCATCGAAACAGCCACCGTCCCGTACTACGACCCGACCAACGCCGCGCCGCAGACGAAACTCGTGACCCCCGACGGCCGACCCGAGGTACCGGCGCAAACCACGAACCTCTACGACGGCGCCGGACGGCTCACCGACGCGATCTTCATGAAGAGCCAGTCCGAGGTGTGGCGCACCCATACCTCCTACGCCGGCGAGAAGACCAGCGTCACACCGCCACAGGGCGCCACAGCCACCACGACGATCACCGACGCCGCCGGCAGAATCGTCGAACTCCGCCAGTACAAAGACCCGAAGAACGTCGGCAGCGACACCACCTCGGCCTTCGACAAAGCGACCTACACCTACAACCGGCAAGGTCTGCGGAGCAAAGTCGTCGACCACCGAGCCAACAACACCTGGTCCTACGAATACGACCTGCGCGGCCGCGTCACCCTCGTCAAGGACCCCGACAACGGCGAAACCCGCTCCACCTACTACGCCGACGGCCAACTCAAAACGGTGCAGACGGCGGAACGCACTCTCGCCTACACCTACGACGATCGTGGCCGAACAACCAGCCAACGGCAGAACGCCATCGACGGCCCGAAGATCGCCGAATGGTTCTACGACACCCTTGAGCACGGCAAAGGCCTGCCGGCCAAGGCCGTCCGCTACGAGCCGCCCGGCTCGGCGAACGAGTACGTCACCGCGGTGGCCGGTTACGACGAAGCCGGGCGAACCACCGGCACGACCGTCACCGTCCCGCCCTCGGAAACAGGGCTCTGTGTCGGCGACGCACCAACGCCGTGCTCCTACACCGTGAGTCAGACCTACCGCTCCAACGGCGACGTCTGGCGCACCAAGTTTCCCGCCGTGGCCAAACTTCCGCGGGAAAGCGTGGAGACGTCCTACAACAAGATCGGACTCGTCGACGGCGCCATGGGCATCCTCGACGCCGGCAATGAACTCTACGCCGAGGACGACTTCAACCAGCTCGGCCAGCTGATCAAACAGACCCTGGGCCTGGACATCAACAAGGTCACCCTCGTCACCGGCATCGACGAGCAGACCGGGCGCCGGACCAGCTTCCAGGCCACCCCCCTTGGTAAACCCGACGTCTACCGGCTGTCCTACGACTACGACAACGCCGGCAACGTCCTCAACATCACCGACAAACCCGACGGCGGCCAAGCCGCCGAGACCCAGTGCTTCGGCTACGACTACCTACGCCGCATCACCGAAGCGTGGACACCCAAGTCGATGGAGTGCAAGTCCGCCCCTACCCTCGCAGGACTCGACGGACCGGCCAAGTACTGGCACTCCTACACCTTCGACACCGCCGGTAACCGTCAGACGGAGAAGATCCACGGCGTTACCGACGCCACCCGCACCTACACGTACCCGGCCTCGGGTGCAGGCGCTGGTACCAAACCACACGCCGTCACCAAGGTCGTCACGACCAGCGGCACCACCAACACCGTGACCCGCACCGAGAACTACCGCTACGACAAAGTCGGCAACACGATCTGCCGGCCCGCAGGGGCTACCGACAACATCTGTCCCGGCGAAACCACGGCGGCCAAGGAACACCAGGTCCTTTCCTGGACCGACGACGGCAAAATCGCCAAGAGCACCGACAAGACCGGTGACACCACCTACATCTACGACGCCGACGGCAACCGCCTCATCCGCAAAGACCCCACCGGCGCCACCCTGTACCTGCCCGGCGGCACCGAGGTCCGCAAACCCAAGACCAGCGAAGCCACCGGAACTCGCTACTACTCCGACAACGGCACCACGGTGGCTGTCCGCACCCCGGCCGGCCTCACCTGGATGGTCAACGACCACCATGGCACCGGATCCGCCACCGTCTCCAACGACGGCAAACAGACCGTCAACCGCCAACGGACTCTTCCCTACGGCACCAACCGCGGCGCTAACCCCACCGCGTGGGTCGGTGACAAAGGCTTCGTCGGCGGCATCAAGGACAACACCGGACTCACGCACCTGGGCGCGCGCGAGTACGACCCGGCACTCGGCCGGTTCATCTCCGTCGATCCCCTCATGGACCTCGCCGACCCCGCCCAATGGGACGGCTACGTCTACGCCAACAACAACCCCATCACCGCATCCGACCCCACCGGCATGATCTGCACGATGGCCCTGGGCGGCAAATGCACCGGACCCGGCGATTCAGTCCCCGAGACCAAAGGCGGCGGCAGCGGCGGGTCCGGAAGTGGCAAAGGAAACGGCGGCGGTGGCAGCGGTGGCAGTGGCGGCACAGGGAGCAGCGGCGGATCCGGAAGCGGCGGCACTGGAAACACCTCCGGCGGCGGCTCCGGCCCTCCCCCGGGCTGTGGCAGCGCCAACGCCTGCGAGACCCACGCCATATCCGACGGTAAGGCCATCCGACTGGCCGTGATCGCAGCCGCAGCCGACGGAAGGACGAACGTCGGCGGAGCGTGCGCCCTGCGAATCGACCTCTGCAAGGGCTTCATCGACGACGTCAAAAAGCCCGACAGTGACTACATGTTTCTATCGGTGCAGTTCGTGTGCCTGGGCAACGAGGCGTGTATGGCCGAGCGAGGATACGAGTCGCCGATGGCCCCTCACCTCGGCTCGGCGCTCAATCCCATTGTCGGTGACACACTCGTCACACTCCTACTTCCCGTTGGCGCAGGCGTTAAAGCCGCGGACGTGGGCGCGGAGATAGTCGGTCGCAGCCGAGGCGTGCTGGAGGGCGGTGCGGGACTCAACGGGTTCGCCGCGAAGCGACCGCCAACGACGAGTGCACGTGTGGCGGAGCAGACCCTGGGGCCGGCGAAGCCTTCCGCCGGTGTTTCCGCAACGCGGGGGGACAAGGTTCTCGAGCATGAGAAGGAAATGGTCAACGGCTCTGGTGACGTGCATGGGTGCTCGACATGTCCAGCTACCAAGTCCGGCTACGCCGACGGCCACTGGACCCCAGACCATCAGCCGCCGTATTCGCTCGTTCCTGACGGTCCATGGACGCTGTATCCTCAGTGCCGCGCCTGCACCAAGCAACAAGGGGGCATCGTGAATGGCATCGGGCGGGGATGGTATGACTTCAAGTGATAGATAACCTTGGCGAAAGCGTGGAGAAGTGATACTGGGACAATTTACGGCCAATTTCCAACATGGTTTGCTCGTTATTTCCGCGCCGGAAAGCACCGATGCGCACGAGGACTGGGACCCGGTTACTGAGAATTTCCACGCAGGGCCAGATTCCATCTACTACGGCGTGCAGCCGGCGGCAAGTGGGATGGTTTCAGTGGCCTGTTTGGAAGATGAAGAAGATAATTCTGGACTTGAACGCTACTTCACCGGCGTGATAAGTCTGCCAAGTCGGCGACTCCAATTTTATGATCCCAACCAGACTATTAATATGATCGTCCCAGTCAGTTACAAGGAAACGCGAATCGAGATATATGCCGATATCGAAGAGGACCCAGCCAACCTTGTCGTTCGCTTGACTGATTCGTCGGCGGCATGATCCGTGCCTTTAGCATCGCGTCTTCTGAAAGGGTGGCAGCGGCAGGGTTCGGGAACGCGAGGGTGTCTTTCTGAGCTGCGATGACCTGGTTTGGTCTAGCGTCAGGATCGTCACGGAAGGCCTTTCCGTACTGCAGCGGCAACAAGCGGGCGAGACAACTTCATGATCGTCTCGTGGGCAAGGTGTGACAGGAGTGTCGATGTCGCACAGCGGTGGGTAGAGCTGGGTCGGTTGCGTACCGCGTCTCGCGGTCCGGTTCGCTTGGTCGGAGCCGCGGCGGCGGGCCCGGCAGTATCCGTCTGGGCCGGACGCGGGTTGGACCGCTCGAACGGCTGGACTCTCGCCGAGCAGGCCGGTGAACTCTCACCGGACGCCATGCAACGGGCTGTCGCGGCGTGCGGTCTGGAACGTCGACGCGGTGCGTGACGATGTCCGCGAATACGTGATCGAGCATCTCGGTGATCCGGACTGCGTGTTGATCATCGATGACGCCGGTTCCTGAAGAACGGTGTCAAGGATGTCGGAGTGACCTTGCAGTACTCCGGCACGCGTCCATCGTCACGCCTGGTGGCTGGCACCGTCAGACCGAAACGCTGCCATCGCTACGTGCCGCTGATGTGGGTATCGGTGCGTCTTGCAGGGCGTTGGACCTCGGCGATGAGCTGGTTCGCGAGAGTGATCGTGTCGTCGGTCGCCTCGGCGTCGATCTCGGCCAAGGCCCGGCCGAGCCTGCGATGCAGAGTGCGGACCGCGTCGATGTGTCCGAGAGCGGCCCGGGCGCGCATGGCTTGCTGGTACAGCTGTTCGTTGTAGGGGCTGTGGCCGATGGCGGCCTCGAGCACGCGGACCTGTGCTGCGGGGTCGTCGGTGAGGGCGTCGGCCAGGGCGAGGTGGGCGTCGAGGGCTTGTTGGCGGATGGCTTCGCGGTAGGGCTCGGCCCATTCGTAGTCGGCGCCGTCGGCGAGAGGACCGCGGTAGGCGTCGACGGCGCGGTGAAGCGCGTCGATGCGCTGTTGGGGGTCGGCGGCGTGGTGGACTTCACGGATCGCGGCGCGCATCCGCCACAGATCGATGTTCACGGTGTCGGGGTTGAGGGCGTATCGGCGGTGGGGGTGGGTCAGGTAGGTGGCGGGCCCGCCGATGCGGCGCATGACCGCGCGTAGGTCGGAGACGTAGGTGTAGAGCCGTTCGGGGGCCTTGCTGGCCGGGGCGTCGGGTAGCAGGTCGTCGAGGATGGCTTCGGTGGTGGCGCTGCCGTCGTGGACGGCGAGGTAGACGAGCAGTTCCAGGGCCTTCTTGCGTAGTGAGCGGTCGGGGTTGGTGGCGACGATGCCGGCTTCGCCGAGGACCGTGACGGTGACCCGTCCCGCCTTGTCGATGGCGTCGGGGTTCTGCGGCGGCGGTGGTGGGGGTTCGCTGGTGAAGGTCGTGTTGGGGTCGGGCCACTGCAGGGCCGTGTACACCTCAGCGTGGCGGTGCTCGGCGGGTATCGCTGGTTCGTTCGTCGCCGTCGGCGCCTGAGGTTGACCGGATGCGGACGCGGCAGTGTCGGCGTCTGCCGCGTGTGGCGTGGCATCGCCGGTGTGTGCGACGGCGCGGCCGGTAGCGGTGAGACGCCACCGGGTTTGGCCGGTGTCGGTGCGGAAGATCTCGGCGTGCCCGGAGTGTTCCCACTGCACTAGGTGCGCGGTAGCGGTCGGGAACGGCAATTCGAGGTGGGCGCCGATCTTGGCAGCGGTGGCCTCGCCCAGATCCGCCAGCGCGGTCAGGACACGCCTCGCGATGGCACCGGCGGTGTCCGGTGATGCGATCGCGGCCGCTTCGACGGGCTGGTGAGGCGGGGATTCGACCAGGGGTGCGGTTTGCGGCTGCCCGGTGTGGGCTTCGGCCAGGGTGGTGATCACCGCGGCGGTCTCGGCGGGGTCGAGGACGGCGAGGCGGTCGATGTCGGCGGGATGCCGGCCGTGGCGGCCGTCGTCGCCTGGTGTGGTGGAGCCGTCGGTGTCCACGATGACGGTGTCGCCGGCGGGCCAGGCGCCGAGCAGGACGCCGTGGACGTCGAGGCGGTGGCCTTGGGCGAGCAGTGCGGCGATGCGGGTGCGTTCGTGGCTGCTGTCGGCGTCGGCCACCAGCAGGATCGGCGGGGTCGGCTCTTCGTGCGGGTCGGCAGCGCGCATCGCGGCGACGGTATCGACCTCGTGGCCGTAGACCAGCCGGCTGCGGTGCAGGATCTCCTGCTCAAGCACGGTGAGGGCGTCGTCGAGGTCGTCGGTGACGATCAGGCGCGGGGTGTTGGGCAGGGTGACCGCTGCCGCGCCGAGCAGCGTCGCCGCCGTTGTGGAGGGCAGCACGACCCGCCCGGGCGCTGCGTGCGGATCCCTGTCGGCGAGGGCGGCGGTCAGGAAGCCACGGGCTGCGGGTTCAGCGCCGGGCCCGGTCAGGCCGAGCCCAGATGCCGGCCACACGACCGGTGCCGGGTTCGTCAACGCCGGTACCACGGGACGCCCCTGCGCGAGGGCACCGGCCATCCGTGACGGCTTGTCTTCCGCGACCTCATCGCCGTCGGACGCCGCCGGGCTGGCTGAATCGTCGACGTCGACCGGCTCCTGTGTGCCGAGGGACCGGTCCACCGAACTGCTGTCCAAAGGACGGAAGGCGTGGGCGGCCGTGGTGGGAGCCGGCGCGGTGGAGCTCACCACGGCACCGGCTTCGGTGTCGGTCGGCTCCAGGCGGCCGCGCAGCCGGCGTCGAATCTCAGTAATCACCGACGGCATCGGCGCCAGATCCGGGTCGTCCAGCGAAAGATCGGGTGACAGGCGGCGGCTGGTGTAGCGGCGGCGCCGATGCCCCCAGACCAGCGCGACGGCGGCGGCGATGGCCGTGGCGAGGCCGATGTCCAGCCAACTGCCGCTGGCCAGCGACACCCCAGCCTGCGAGCCACGGTCCTGGTTAGCTCGCGGCTGCGGTACCGCCGCCTCGCCAGGGGACGCCGATGTGGGTGTCCTGGTGGGGCCGGATGGTTCGACGACGCCGTCGCGTTCACCGGCCGCTGACGGTGCCGGACTTGGGTGCGCCGATGTCGACGTCGGTCCGGGAATCGGCGTGGTGGGTGAGGTCGGCTCGGGTACGGGTTTGCGAGCGCGGGTGGGCAGGGTGAGAGTCCAGCCGGGTTCGATGTGGTCGCCGCCGTGCATGCGCGGGTAGCGGTCGGTGTTGAGCCGGTAGATCTGCTTCCAGCGTTGGGCGCTGCCGAGTCGGTCCGCGGCAATCCCCCAGAGGGTGTCGCCGCGGCGGACCGTGACCGTCGATGACGACTGCTCGAGCCGGCGTTCATCCCGGTGCGCCGTGACCGTCGTGGCCGTGGCGGTGGCGGCGTTGACCATGGCCTGCGGGCCGGGTGGGACGCTGTCTTGCGCGGCGGCCGGGATGGCGGCGTGCGGTTGCGGGACGCCGACGGCGGTGGTGACGGTGGCCGCGCCGAGCAACGTCGCGGCCAATCCCTGCACCGGGCCGGGTAGGTAGACCGTCAGGCGAGCCCACCGCCAGCGCCGCACCCTGGCCCCCATCACGCCGAGGACCGTGGCGACCAGTAGCGCCCAGATCAGCCACGCGCCCGCCCTGATGGTCGCCGCGACGTGCTGCGGCTGCATCGGGTCCTTCAGCCAGTTCTGGATCTGCACCGAGGACGGCACCCGATCCGGCAGCGGGCTCCCGCCGACAGCGGCCAGCAGCAGCGGAACCGCGACAAGCAGCGTCACAACGGCGACCGTCGTGCGGATCGCCGCCATCAGTCGGATCATCTCCTATCCCCTCCTTCTCGTGATCGCCTCACGGTTCTCCGGATGCGAAAGCCCCTCTTCGACAGCCGCGCGGTGGGCATAATCGCCAATCACGTCTCGGGTCCGAAGTGGTGCTGCGAGGCTAAGCAGAAGGCGACCCCGGTAGCGGCTTTCGCGCGCTCACAACCACTCACAACCACTCACACAGACTTACAACCGCAGGTCAGAGCACTGCAGCACCACAACCAGTGGTAGACACCGTGAGCGAATGTGGAGTGACTGATCGTCGATCTTCTGCTTCACTAGCTGGCGTGCATTCACGGCTGGCGATCGATTACGGCGCTGCCACGGTGCGAGCGGTCCTGGTCGCGCCGGGCGGCACGACAACGCTGACCCTCGACGGAGCCGGTGAGATGTCCACCGCCGCCCACGTCAGCGACGGCGGGATCGTGACCGGTGCGGCGGCGTGGCGGCAGGCCGCCACCGACCCGGACGGCCTTGTGGTCTCTCCGCTGCGCGCGGGCACTGGTCAGGTCACGGCCGGGGGACAGCAGGTGGAGGTCGTCGATCTGGTTGCCGCGAGCCTGCGGCAGGTGGCGGCCGAAGCGCAGCGCGTCGCCGGCGAGCCGGTCGACGATGTGCGCCTGATCGTCCCGGCCGGGTGGGGACCGCGGCGCCGCACCTGGATGCGTCACGCCGCTCGCGGCGCCGGTCTGGCCGTGTCCCGCCTGGTCGAGGCTCCGATCGCCGCGATCACCCGGCTCGACGCCCGCACCGCAGCAGAGGGCCTGCCGGTTGCCGATGGACCGGCGTTGGTGATCGACGTCGGCGCGGGTTGCGAGGTCACCGTGGTGCAGCGAGATGAGGCCGGCGGCGAGGTGGTGTCCACCCTCGCCGATCCCGACGCCGGCGGCGACCGCCTCGACGCCGCCCTGGTCAAGACGCTCACCGCAGCCGAGCTGCACGACATGCCCGCTGACCAGCGGTGGCCGATGCTGACCAACATCCGCGCCGCCCGGCATGCCCTGTCCGAGCAGGTCGCGGTGACCATGCCGATGCCCGACGGCCAGCCACCCATGGTCATCAACACGAACCAGGTGGCCGAGGTCGCACGGCCGGTGTTCGAACGCGCCGGTGCACTGGCCGCGCAGACACTCGACAACGCCGACCTCACCCTCGCCCAACTCAGCGGCGTGCACCTGATCGGCGCCGCAGCCGTCACCCCCGGCGCCAGCGACATGATCGCGGCGAAACTCGGCGCCACCCCCGCGCCGGTCGAGCCTGCTCACGCCGCGGCGATGCTGGGCGCCGCCGACGCCGACACCACCGAAACGACCCCGGTGGAGGAGCCCCTGCCGCTGCCACCGGTGCGCAGGCTGATCACCCTCGCCCTTCCCGGGGCGGCGTCACTGGCGCTGTTCGCGTCCTACATCTTCTTCTCCGGCGACTACCGCCTCAGCTACGGCAACACCATCGTTCCCCTGGCGAACTGGGGCGTACCCGCCGTCGCGGCCACCCTCGCCATGATCTGCCTGCTCCAGGCCGCGGCACTGTTCGCCGCGCTGCTCGACCACAACACCCCCACCCCTGTAGATCAGCCGACCAGCAGGATCAGCGGCGGGATCACCATCGCGCTGCTGGGCGGGCTGGCCACCGCCACCATGTACGCGATCACCGCCGGCCTGTACTTCAACCAGGCCATCCCACGCCTGGCACAAGGCATCGTGCTGACAGTCATGCCGATCGCCGTGCTCGCCGCGGCCGTCGCCGTGCTCGCCTGGCGGCGCGGCGTCACCCCTGTCGGCGGGTGGGACGGCTTCCTCACCTTTCCCGCCAGCTCGATGATCGTCGCCGTGGCCGGGATTGTCGCCGTGAACCTCTGGTACACCGTCGCCTGGCCCTGGTATTTCGCCGGCTGGGCCAACGGCATCGGCCTGGCCGGAGGCCTGCTGATCGGTGTCGCCGCCGCCTGCACCCTGGTACGCCATCCCGGCGCCCGGCTCGCACTGACCGTCCCGATCGGCTTCTTCACCGTGATCATCTCCCGTACTGGACCCGCGCCACTGGCGGTCATCTGGGCTATCGCCGTGGCCTGCTGGTGGGGCGTACGCGCCTGGGCGCTACTGCGCCTCCCGCCAGCCCGGCGCTGACTTCGGAGACCTCTGGTCATGCGTTGGATGAACCGCCTCGCCACCGCCTTGATTGTGGTCGCGGTCGTCGCCGGCCCGCCGGTGCTCGCCGGGATCTGGCTTCAGCACCGGTGGCAGACACCGACCCGCGCGCAGATCGCGGCATGGGCCGAGCAGCCGTTGACCGCCGGCACCATCATCGCCGGATGCGTCGCCGTCGCCGCACTCGCCTGGCTCCTGCTCCTGACCCACCTGACCCGACGCGCTCTGACCGCGCTGCGCCGCCGACTACGACGCCTGCGTCACCTGCCCGTACCCACACCCGCCCAGATGACCGCAAGCTCCATGGCCGGCGTCGCCGCATTCGCCCTGCCCACCGCCGCCAACGGCCATCCCCAGCCGCTGCCGACGGCCACCGACACACCACTGTCCTCGGACCCGGCAGGACCTAACGTCCACACCGACCCGCCGACGCAAGCTGACCCGTCGGGCGTCGCCCTGCCCGGCGGTGGCTGGATTCCGTACCGCACCGCCGCCGCGATCACCGCGCTCGCCGCCGCGCTCTGGCTCCAACGCCGCCGCCACTACCGGCCTGACCCCGCACAGCCCCGCGACCACCACCACGACCCCGACCCCGACCTGCAACCACTACCCGACACCGTCGCCACCGTGGCCGCCGCGCTCACCGACGACACCATCGGACCCGACCACGCACCGCTACCTCTGCGAACACAGCGGCTGCCCGAAGGGATCCTGCTGTTGACCGGACCCGGCGCCGCCGCATCCGCCCGAGGACTCATCGTCGAGGACGCACTCCACAACGGCTCCCAAGTGGCTCTCCGATCCGATGATCTCGCCGCATTGTTGCCACTCGGCGACTCGGCCACCCAGAACGACGCCGAGCTCATGCCAGGAACTGGCATAGACGCCATGACACGCACCGTCATTGTGCTCAGCGAAGGGCCCGTCGTCGCTACCCATCCGCTGGCACGTCACCACCGACGGCATCGCTACCGGCCCCGGCCTCACCGAGCCGCGCCGGCTCTGCACCCTCGACCGGAAGACCACCGCCGACTTGCTCACCCTTATCCAGCGCTCGCAACAGCCGCCTTCCAGCGCGGACCCAACCTCCAAGAGCCAGCCCATCAAGACGCCAGCTCCTCAGCCGGAGCTGGCCACGAACCCCAGGGCGCATCTAACCCTGCTCGGCAGTTGTCACCTGACCGCCGACGGCGAACCAGTCCGCCTACGACGCAGCGCCGGCCTGCAGATCCTGGCCTACCTCGCTATCCACCCCGACGGCGCCACCCGCAGCGAACTCATCCGCGCCATCTGGCCTAACCTGCCGCCCGCCACCATCAGCCAACGCCTGCACACCACCCTGACCGATCTGCGGCAACAACTACGCCCCATACTCAGCGAAGACCCCATCACCCGCCACGACGACCGCTACCGGCTCAAACCCCGCGCCGTCGCCACCGATCTGCGCCCATGGCGTACCGCCGTCAACGCCATGACCCATGCCGTCGGCACCACCGAGCGAAACCGGGCCTGCCGAGCCGTCATCGACCTGTACCGCGGCGATGTCGCCGCAGAACAAACCTGGTATTGGCTCGCCCCCGCCCGCGAGCAAATTCGTCGCACCGTCATGGACGCCTACGCCACCCTCGCCGAAGACGCCGACCCCAACGAAGCCCTTACGCTGCTGCAAAGGGCCATCAGGATTGACCCCTACAACCAGGCCCTGCACTACCAAGCCGCCAACCTTCTGCGCGCTGCCGGGGACCACGCCAGCGCCACCGATCTGATCAAGCAGCTCCATCAACGAATCTTCCACCGTCCGTAGCGCTCCGCGGTGGCCAGCGCGGTGTCATGTTGTTGTGGGACAGCGCGACAGCCGAGGGCTTTAGGCCTGGTGTGCTGTGTGCGACGGTGGGGCGAGCGGCACTCACTCGTCGGCCTCGTCGTCGATCTGAGGTTGTCGAAAGGACGAAGGCTAGATAAGTCCGGCCGCGTGCGCATGGCAAGGTCGCTGCGCGCTCCGCCTCATCGCTCGTCCTTCTTTCCCGCTGCTCATCAACGCCCTGACTGTTGACCGCAAGGTGCCCAGTCTGAAAGCGGCGCTCGCCGATCGGCATCGATCCAGGTCGCCAAGTCACGATGGCGATCAGTTGATCTGATTCTCAGGCCAGCCCGTCACGATTCGGGCTGCCCTATTAACGCTCGTCGCCTCACGATTTGCGCCGCCCCGCGCGACGACGCCTCGCGGTGCGCGGTCCGGTTGACGACGAATGGGCGCAGGCCAGCTTTCCGGTCTGCTTGTACGCGCCGGGCCCAAGCTGGGTCGCCGAGCGCCTCGCTATTAGAGAACCCCAAGACCTGCTGGTCCTCCTTGAGGATCAAGATGGCGAGCGCTGCACAGAAGATCCTCTGGCGAACCAGAAGTCCCATAGCGAGCGGCTAGTGCGCAGCGAGGCGTTCGGCGTAGGTACAAAATCGGAGCTCGATGAGTACCTCCAACGGCTGACATGCCGGTACTGCAGAGTTCGCAAGGCGGCCGAGATACGCAGATAGGGCCCACGAGGTCCAAGTCTGACGCCACCGAAGGTAGGAGCGCGATCCGACTGAACATCCGAGCACTGGCCGGAGTAGATCCATGGGTGGCGGACGGATTCGGGTGCGGCTACGGTGACGACATAGTGTACGGATCGTGAGCCGGAGGTAGCACGCTGTGAATCGAGACTGGCGATTCTGGCGGGCGCACCCATCGGCCGACGAGTTCCACCGTGAGCTGCGGAAACTTCCGGTGGAAGCAATCTTGGCTATCTTGCTGATCATGGAATTTGAGGAGGATGGCAGTGAAGATTTGACGGTGCCTAAGCAATCGGATCATGAATTGGAAATCGAGAAGTTCACGGTGAAGGTCTCAGGCAAGGCATACACGGTCCTCTACGGAACGTCACCGTTGGAGCTTGTCGGACTTGTTGTGTGCGCCACAGAGGACGGTGAGCCACCAGGGTGGGCCCAGGCGCTGGCTGAGCGAAGGTGGGCCGCGTGGTGCAGGTCCCGTACTCGCGGGATCTGATGTAACTCGACCCTAACCCTTCCCTGTCCCGGTCGTTGGTGTAATTATCGGTTACAACCGATGCCCAACGAGGGGCGTGTACCCAAGTCTCGACGAGCTGGAAGGTGTCGTGATGGTGACGCGACCACGAGCCGTTGGCCACAACGATCGTAAGCGGCTACTTGATGAGCTGCGCCGCGACGCTCCGACGGCCATGTTGGATGATGACCTGCGCGCCAGGCATGGACTGCTGCGGTATCTCATCCGCCTCCGCAGAGACCGCCGAGTCAATCAGCATCAGGTCGCTCAATTCATGGGCACAACGCAGTCGGCCGTGTCGGACTTAGAGAACGGCGTTACGGACGCAAGATTGTCGACGATTCAGAAGTACGCTCGTGCTTTAGGATGTCGTTTGGACTTCCGACTCTCCGAAGGACCTCTGGAGCATTTCAATTCCTGGCAAGATCGGTCGTTCTCGTATTCGTCTACAATGCGCGACAAGGTTGAATATGTCGACATGGCCGGCTGGGCGGAAGACGCATTTGCCGACAGGGCCCGTCGTCCCCTAACGACGTACACCACTCGGGATATCGCCGTACGGTCACCAGATGAAGATGCCTACTCTGACGCGGTTAGCCGGGCGGTAAAGGCGGCGGCGTGACTATATCCAGAAAAGATTTGGTTAGACTCTCTGGAGAGGTTGCTGAGCGGACCTCTCTCGTCGACTTGCGTCTGCGGAAGATAGAATCAGAGGTGCTTACCCCGCTCGTGAAGGAACCGTTAAAAATTGCATTAACGACCTTCGACCGGGCAGTCTCGCGGGTCCCCCATCATGCCGTCTACAATTTTACCTACGGTATCGAGGGGGTCGGAGACAACAATGAGAAGGTGTTCCGCGCTTCGATCGTATTAAGCCTAATTTTCCGGTTTACTGATGACTTCGCGCCTTCGTCGCCTGCCCTTCGTGCATTCGGCGCCGTCGGCGTCGTCGATATCGCACATCCATATGTACGCGAACTCGTCCACTCATTGTCATGGCGAATGGGACTCCCGCCCCTCGTCCTTGAAGTATCGGCGCCGGTTGAGTAAGTGGCGATCGATCATGCTGCGCTTGGATGGAAGCCGCCATTGGCTTTGGTGGACTTAGTGCCGTCGAGCTAACAGTGTTCTTAGGCGGCCGTCCAAATGGCCAGGCGGTTAGCTCCGCGACGTTCGACTCATTGGTTATTGACAGACTGACGGTCTGTTGGTAGTCGCATAGCCCGACACAAACCTATTCGCTCTCCGTGATGGAGGAAGCATGGGGCGACCGCGTGATTTAATCAACCGTCTGAAGGACGCGGGCACTTGGATTGGCGTGATCCGGAATTTGTGGTGGCTTCTCGGCGGTATAGCGATCGTGGTCATTATTGTTTGGCGGTACGGCTTTCGCGATCAGCAGTACGGGCGCATTTTGTTGGAGACGATAGCTATTGTCGCGGCTTTTGGCTTGGGTGCACTTGCTGGATCGTACGCTAGCCGGAGACGGGCAAGTGTCGGCGACTACGAGTGGGAGTTCGCCGACTACACCTATAGCTTTGATCCGGCCGACGTCCTCCGACATGAGCAGTCCGTCAAGATTCGCATAAAAGCGAATCGGCACAACGTGCAATTGTTCAAAAACAGGTATTCTTGGACTGGGGGCGGAAAATGCAAAGTATCCCTTGCCGGAGGATCGCACAAACTTCTCACCGAAATGCCACGTGACTCGAATTGGAAGTACTACTACGTATTGCTCGACCATCCTTTAGGGAAGGGGTCGACCACAGATATTGAGATTAAGTACGATCTCCATGATGCAGAGATGTCATTTCAGCCGCTCATTGCCAAGAACGTCGTCGAGCCACTCAAGGAGCTGACGCTCCGAGTCGTGTTCCCGACGGACATGCGGCCGAGCAAGGCCGTCGGCGCGGAGATGGCGCGATCTCATGGACCTGATGACGATTGGCAGATCATCAAGGAGCGAACGCTCGAGGTTCACAGCACGCGGAGCGAGGTCGTCTACAACATCAAGACGCCGGTGACCGGTAAGCGTTACCAGATCCTGTGGAGCTGGCCCGCATACCCGCGCGTGGTCTGACGAGTTTCTGGCAGTTCCAGGGGTATGCCAACCAGCATGCCGTTGCAAATGTTATCGTCGTCGCGATCCGCGTGGAAGGGGCCGGCGATGGAGAACTAGAAAGATGCGCCCGATGGCGGCATCCTTCACCATCGTTTTGCGGTCTCGTCGTGCAAGCTCCGAGACGGTTCCAGGCCAGCCCCCACGCGTGCTGGTACTAGGTGCGGTGCGGGAGCGGCCATGCGGTGCCATGAGGACTCCGGCCGACGGTACGCCTCGGCCGATCGTACGAGTTGCATGATCTTCGATGTTTGTAAGCTGTTGGAAGAACCTTCGGCGATCTGTCGAGACGCCTGGCACGAAGAGCGGCACCCGGTGGGCCCGGGTGCCGCTCTTACCGTTTACGGGAGTCCCCGGTCTAGCGGTTGTTCATTACCCCTCCTCGGCCGTCTGTCGAGAACCTGAGACCTGGCTCGGATCGGATGTATGCGGCACTCCGCTCTGTAGCGGTGTTCGATGCCACATGTTCCCGTTGGGCCCCTCCAGTATCTCCGGAGCACATATTAGGCCATCGCCGACGGTTTCCACTACGCCACGACCGCGCCTCACTAGTGCTCCAGGTCACCCTCGGTATTGCTTCGCGTTGCAACTAGTTCACGCAACGACATCAGGGGTGGCTCCCCTCTCGTGTGACCCCCATGCCGGTATGCCCCCGCCGGGGTCTTGGGTACTACCGTCCCGGCGGCGAAAATGTGCCGTCCAGGGACAGAAAGGGGCGGAAAGTCTCCGCAGTTCAACGGCTTGTCAGGCGAGGTGGGCGAGTTTTTGCCCGGGTCAGGAAGGATCGATATGACCCACGATGGAGACGAGCCGAAGGCAGGAAGGCGCATAGGGCGACCTTCCGATACCGCCGAACCATGCGCTGCGGCCAGCGATCTGGCCGCAGCGACGATCCGCGATACCGGTCGATCCCGGGCGTCGGTCGCAAAGCAGCTGGGTGTCAGCGAGCGGACCATTCGCAGGTGGCTCGACGGCCCGCCGGAGAGGGGCCCTGTCCTCGAGCAAGCCAGAGCGCTCGCTCGGCTGCTTGAGAGGCCGGAACTCGTGGCTTTGTGGTGGCCTGAGCAAGATCCGCGCAAGCCGCTTCTATCCGCGCCGCCACCGGATCTAGCTTCGGTCGGTTTGTCCGCCGGATCCGGTCGGGACGGAGGACCCGGCGTCCAGCGTCGGCGTTCGCTCTTGATCGGCGCGGCCGTCGCCGCGGCGCTGATTGCGGCGGTCGTGGTTGATATCGCAGTGTTACGAGGTGACGGAAGGAACCTGCCAGTGGATTCGGCAGCTGTGCCGTCAGCCACCGCTTCGCCTACGGCGGTCGTGACGACCGGGCCGTCTGGCACCGTGTCCAGGCCCGCCTCGCCGACGGTCAGAACAGTCGAGGGCATGGTCAGCGGCCAGTACGCCGGTAACCGAATTCCTGCAAAAACGATCGGCTTGTGGACCAAGCCGGGTATGTCGAGCGGATGTGAGCTCGACGCCTGCCCAGTTGGCACCCGTCAGCAGGGGCGGGTATCGGTGGGGCAGGCGGTCGCCGTCTCCTGCGTCGTCGCTGACGGGCAGATGCTGCGTAACGGATCGGCGGGTGAGCCCGGCTATTACGAGGACCAAAGATGGGTGCGTCTGGTGCCTGGCCAGCAGGTCGGGCAGACCGGCGACGGCCCGCTCTACCTAAGCAACGTCTGGTTTCTGCGCGAGGCTCTGCCGCCGCTATCGGCCTGCTAGCTGTCTCTGGTGGTGCTCGGATGCCGCAGCCACGCGCGCACATATTTTGACGACGGCAAACTAGACGGCAGCCGGTCGGCCCATACGCTGGCGAACTTGCATTGGCCCGACCCAGCGGCATCACCCGGGCAAGGTCGGCGTGGGCTTATCGGGCGGCGGCCTGCGAGACGAAGCTGCCGCGACGGATCCGCTTGGACCTGCCGAACACGTCCGGCCCGGAGCACTGGAAGTACCAAGAAACCGTGCCTGCGCACGGGTAGCTGCGGGCAGTTTGGTTCAGCCGTCTGCCCCGGCTGTTGCGGCATCCGCATCGTTTGAGGGTGTTGCTGGTGCTGGCCATAGTCGTCCTCCCCGACGAACTGATGTAATGAGCGCGTCGGCTTCGGTGGAGTGCCGGGTTCGGCCGGCCGAGGGACAAGATGCTGCGAAATAATCAGCACTTGAGTGCAGAGGCCGCCCTTTGGGTGGCTTCCGTGTTGCCGTGAGTCCGTCGTGGTGCGCTGCTCGAGCTTGCTGCCGGGGCCCAGGGGAGCCGGGCTTGGTCGATGCGACATAACGGGCCGCCGAAACCGGGCACCCTCTGCCGAGGCCGGGTCGGCAGGTGACTGGACTTTGGTCGCAGGGCGAGGTTGTCGGGACTCGCGCCGTCACGCCGCACCCCCGACCCGACATGCCGCAGGAATCCCCAGCTAAACCCAAGATCAATTGCTATGTAGGCATCGGGTCTCCGGCCCAACCGTTCGGTGCCGATCTTGATTAGCGGCACCGCCAATCTCAGCATAGGTGCCGAATGTTTTAAGCTATTAGGCCCTTGGCGTCACACGGCACTTCCGCTATCTTCCAACGAATCTTCATTTCATGTCGGTTCTCTGAGCAGCGTGTGAAGGAACCCCAACGTGCCACGACTCAAAATGGCTGTCACCGGCCTGAGCGATTCCGATCTTCACGCAGTCCTCACCGCCGAGCGTTCAGTCACTGCCCTCGCCGCGCGTGCGGCCCGGGTAACGACGGCGGAACTGATGCAGGGGCGCCCTCGTGCGCTGCGCGCGTTCCGGTCGGTTGTGACTAGTTCCGACACGAAACGTCTGAGTTCGATCTTTCAGCCCTTGCACAAAGCGGTTCACGGCCGCTTTCCGGGATGGTTGCTGGACGCACCGACGACCACCGACGAGGGCCTGCGCCTACTGACCCGCCACTTCCGGACTGAGGTGCACCCGGTTGCCGTGGTCATCCTGGCCATGATGGCCGAACCCGCGATCCACGGCCCCAACCTTCTCGACAGCCAGTGGGAGTCGGCTATGACGCTACTGGACATCAAGGACGACCCCGACCCGGCACCGCATGAGATGACCATCGAGTCGGCACCCGAAACGGCCGCGATCGAGACGGCCAGCACCGGAACGGAACTGGAGAAGCTTCTGGCCCGGGTTGCTGTGGCCCGTGCCCAGGGGGGCGAGGTGGCGATGGCCCTGCGCGCCACTGCGGACACGATCGACTCGGCGTGGCCGGCGTCCGACTCCCTCGACGATCTCACGGGGTGGTTCATGGATGCGGATCACCTCATGGAGACGGTGAACGACGCACTCGGTCGGCGGACGGAGTCACTTGGCGCCGCTGCGACCGCTCTGGCCGACGAGATCCGCGCAGCGGAGGACCGCGCCCGGGAGGCGACAGAACGCGCCCACCGGGTGGAGGAGCACCGTCGGAAGGAAGAGGATCGGCGACAGCTCCTTCTGAACACCTCTGCCGGGCTGCGTGAACTCGGCTTCTACGACCAGGCGGAGGCGCTCCTGGCCAACGCCGGGATCGAGGTGTCGGCCGTACCCCAGGCACCAGCAGGGCCACCCACAGAAGCGCACCCCGAGCCGCTTGTGGAATCCCAAGCTGAGACGCTTGCGGAGACGCAGCCAGCTTCTCCGGAGGAATCGGCTCTCGACATCGAGGCGCTTCCTGACGTGTCCCCGCAGGCAGCCGAGGTGGAAGCGCCAGCGGAGGAGCCGGAGCCGGTCATCCTGGCCGGATCGCCCGTGTCGCCTTGGGACGAGGGCGATCCGCCTCGCATCGTCGCACTGCTGCTCAGTGAGGACTACGGTTTGGCATGGCTGCTTGCCCGGGCGGCCGGCGAGTCTCGCGTACGGCGGCAGGCCCTGCACTTCTTTGCTGCCTCGATGGGCTGCGACCCAGCCGAGGCCGCGGCCAAGCAGGCGGCCTTCGCGCCGGACGAGGCGGACGTCGGGACTGCGAGCGTCGATGAGGCCCGCGTGCTGCTTGCCGCGTGCCTGCGCTTCGGGCTAAACAGCGGTTACTCACCGGTGGGCCTCCAACAACTGGTGGACCGGGCGAGCATCGAGGGCGAAACCGTGCAGGAGCTGGTCACTACCGCTGTCCAGGCCGTCCACCGCGGACAGACCCGCCCGACCGGTGAGAACGCTAGCTTCCCGCAGGTCCTTGAACAGTGGTCTGACATCGCCCGGGCCGCTGAGCAGTTGCGACAGACTCTGCTGCACCGCAACATTAAGTTCACCCGGGCCTCCCGCATTCTGCACGACCTGGTGAAGGACGGCAACGAGCTCGGCACCGCGCTCACCGACATCGCCCAGATTGCTCAGATGGACCTGCCGACCAGCGGCGTCCCGGACGAACGGGTAAAAGATCTGCAACGGCAAGCCGCCCAACTGCACGACAGGTCGCGGGTCCGGGCACTGATCGATATCGCGGACGCCCGGGTCAGCACCAAGTCGCAGCTCCGCAAAGAAATTGTGGCGAACGCCCGGACTCGGCTGGAGGAGTCGATAGTCGAGGTTCGCGACTTCATCGAACAGGCGATGAGCCTGCACGCGACGATCCGGCAAGCCGAGCACGGAACCAATCTGACCCAGCTTGACGGGCTTCGCCGGGCCGCTGGCAGGTACCGGGTCGGGGATATCCGTCAGGTCGGCTCCGCAGCGCTGCACCAGGTCGCGCTCTGGATCGCCGCCGAACCCGCTCCGGTCGGCACGCACACGCTTGAAGGGCTCGAGGAACACGCCGCACGGCTGATCTTCGAGGTGGACCGGGACGAGCACGGCCGGCCTAGCGAGCCAATCACACCGGCACAGCTGGACGGCGCCCTCAACGGGCGGAGCCTGAGCGACGCGGTGTACGGGCATCTCGCGCGGGGCAACGTCGCCCTTGCTATCAAAGTGCTCGACGACGTTACGGACATCGAGCACGACACCGCTCTCCGAGAGGCCTGCCGACAGGCCCGCCGGGACCTCAAACAGCGGCACGACACGGCGGTGGGCACCGCTGAGTCCGCGATCGCCAAGCTCCGCTCGGTGGGCCGCGACGAGATCGCGCACGGGCTGCAGGGCAGGCTCGACGGGCTTCGCGCCACCTTCACGACCCGGTCAGACCGTTTCGACCTGACCATGGGCCGGCTCGACGAGCTGCTGTCGGACGCGCACGCCGAGCTCAGGGAGTACCGGAAGGAGCTGCGCATCCGGATCGACGACGTCTCCCATTCGCCCGCCGACAACGCCCGCATCGTCGCGTTGCTGGACGACGGCGACGAGGTCACCGCCGAGGAGTTCCTCACCCTGCTGGCGGCCGGTCAGGCGCTTCCGGAGGACAGCGCCCAGCCGGTCGACGACGACTTCGCCGCCTTCTTCCCCCGGATCGTGAATCTGGCGGCCGAAGCTGAGAGCGGCGACGCGAACAACGACGTGATCGCGCGGGTAACACAGAAGCTGCCCGCAGGCGACTCGGTGTCGGAGATCATCCGGGATGGCATCGCCTCGTGGCGTAACCTCCGCCAGCAAAAACTGTCGAACAGCCCGGGCAACCTGCAGCGCCGTCGGCTGATCGCCGACATCCTGAGGATGCTGGGCCTGGTTCCCGCGGAGGGAAGTTACCTCGGTACCTTGTCCGACGCGCCTCGGACCCGGTCTGCGCTCTACCAGGTACGCGCGAAGCCGGCCGGTCGTTCCTACGTCCCGCAGTTCGGCACACAGGCCAACGGGCGGTACAACGTCGCGATCATGTGGGAGCGCGCGACTCCCGGCCGTCTCCTCAGCCTGATCCCGGACCGGCTCCGGACCGGCCCCAACATCATCCTGTACTTCGGCACCCTTACGGCCCAGCAGCGTCTTCAGCTGCGCAATCTGAGCAGCCCCGGCCGGGACACCAGTAGCACTGTGCTGCTCGTTGACGAGGCCGTCATCGGGTGGCTGGCCTCGCGGGAGGAACCAGACTTCCGGCTCACCCAGCGGATCACTTTGCCGTTCTGCTCGATCAACCCTTACACCCCGTTCGCCGGGGGTGACGTGCCCGACGAGGTCTTCGTGGGCCGGGACCGGGAGCGGGCTGAGGTAGAGTCGCCGACCGGCTCGATGTTCGTCTACGGCGGCCGGCAGCTCGGCAAGTCGGCCCTGCTGCGGCGAGTCGAAAAGCTGTTCACTGAGAACACGACCCGAGGTTCGGCCGGCCGTCAGGTTGCTCTCTACCTAGACCTCAAGTCCGAAGGCATCGGCGAGTCACACGAGCCCAAGGAACTGTGGGCCCTGCTCAACCGGCATCTGCGTGCGCTGGACGTCCTGCCGTCCGGCTTGCCGGCCAACGCCGGGCCGGCGGCTGTCGAAGCCGGCATCAAGCGGTGGCTAGACCGGGACGGGGCGAACCGGCTCCTGTTGCTCCTCGACGAGGCGGACCTGTTCCTCACCGCCGATTTCGTGCCGAAGGCTAAGGACTCCAAGGATGCCGAGGGTGGTGCCCGGTTCCAAACCTTGCAACGGCTGAAGAGCCTGATGGAGTCCTCGGACCGTCGGTTCAAACCGGTCTTCGCCGGTCTGCACCAGGTGCAGCGGTTCCACGACTCGGCCAACACGCCGGTAGCGCACGGCGGCACCGACATCTTAATCGGGCCGTTACGCCCGGCGGAGGTCCGCAAGCTGGTCGCTGAACCGCTGCGGGCGATCGGGTACGAGTTCGAGCGCAACGAGCTCGTCTGGCGGGTCGCCGCGTTCACTAACTACCAGGCCAGCCTGGTTCAAATCTTCTGTGAGGCACTGGTCAACCATCTGCGTGAGCGCCCGCTGTCGTCGTCCGGCGGCCGGGTCGCAATCACCAGCGAGGACATCGACGCCGTCTACGAGAACCGGGACGTCCGGAACCTGATCGGGCAGCGCTTTCGCTGGACCATCAACCTGGACAACCGGTACCGCGTGATCGCGATCGTGGTCGCCTTGCTCAGCAGTGAGGCGCCGGCGGGCACCCCGTTTGAGCCGGAGGACCTGCGGGTGTACTGCGAGGCCTACTGGCCGAAGGCGTTCTCCAGTGAGGTCCTCACCCGCACGGAGTTCATTCGGTACCTGGATGAGATGGTCGGCCTCGGCGTGCTGCGCCGCACCGGCGAGTCCTACAGCATGCGCTCACCGAACGTAGTCGCCATGCTGGGCACCCGCAACGCGCTCGACCAGGAACTGCGCGAGGCCTCGGTGCACTTTGAGTTGCCGTACGAGTACAACCCGACGATGACCCGCGCAGCGTTGCCGACCACCAAGCGTTCCGGTCCACGACGATCCCCGCTGACCGACGCAAACATCGCCGACCTGGTCGGTGACAGTGCCCGGAACAGCGGAACGACGTCGCGAGTGTTGCGTGCCGGCGCCCGTTACTCCACCGCGGTGGTGACCGGTTCGCCCGCGCTGGGCATCGAACGCGTGGCGGAGGCGCTGACCATCGCGGCGGCCTCCAAGGACCAGCTCACCTTCGAGGTCGTCCCGCTCAGCGACGTGCCCCGGGTGTTGATCGGCGGCGCACGGGGACGGCACCGGTTCCTGCTGGTGGAATGCCCGCCGCGACAGCGGCAGCAATTCGAGGCCGACTTCGGCCGGGCGGTACGGGCGGTCGCCGCGTCGACTATCGTCCGGGCGATCATCGTGGTGAACTCGGCCGAGTACACCCTCCCGGCGGAGTACCCGGCCAACCCGGATGACGAGCTGCGCCTGAGCCTCCGCCGATGGTCAGCCGAGGGCTTGCGGGCATGGCACGACTTCCCGTTCGACAATCCGCATGAACGACGCCGGCTGCATCAGCTGACCTCCGGGTGGCCGACCCTCGTGGAGAACGCGGTCATGCTGGCGGCGAAGGGGCGGAGTACCGAGGACGTTCTGGACGGCCTACGCCTGCCGTTCGCCGACGCTGATCAGGCCGCCGCCTTCCTGACTGAGACTGGTCTAGGTGAGAACGCCGCTGAGGCGACGCTGTGGGCGCGGTACTGCACCACCGTCGACACGGATACCCATCGGATCGACGTGGAGCCGGTAACCCAGGGCGACCTAGAGGCGATCTGGGGCCATGACCCGGACTATCTACTCAATCGCATGGTCAGCCTGGAGGCGGTGGACCAGGACCCCGAGGGCAAGGGGTGGCTGTTGGACCGGATCGCCGCTGCGGCGCTGCTCCACGGCGTGAACTAAACATGGACGACGAGACCTGGCGGTTGCCCGGGCCAGCCCGTTTGATCGCCGAGGCGGTACGGGAAGCCAACCGTGGCCGCCACGCCGCAGTGGTCCTGCCCTCCTATCTCGGCCAGGACCGGGATTTCGTGGACAGCCTCACCAGCGCGCTGAGCACCGCACTTTGGACCTCCGGCGCGGACGCCCGGATCGTTGCCACGGACGAGGAGGAGTCCGGGCCGCTGATCTGGCTGGCTCAGGCACTCGACATCGTGGATGGTCCGCTTAGCACCGCATACTTGCTCGACCACGAGGATGCCGCCGGTAAGACTGCGCTGTTCGACTGCACCCTGCTGCACACGAAGCACCGCCAGGAGGTCGCAGGCACGGTAGGCCGGCTGGTCGCCGAGTCTCGGCCCCGGTCCGCAGAGTCCCGGCCGCGCCTGCTCATGGTCTGCACCCGTGACGCGCTGCCCCGGCTGGGGGCCGACCACACCGACGTCACCTTCGAGCCGATCTGGTGGTGGGGACGTCTGAGCCGGTGGGACGTCGCGGCCCGAATCCGGCCGGCGGTCGAGAGCCGGTCCGATCCCGGTGTGCTGCGGGATGTGCGCCTGGAGACCCTTCTGGAGGTCTGCCGGTGGGATCTTCGTCTTGCCGTGCACCTGGCCAGCGCCTGGGACGGCGATCCGGGGACACTGAGCCCGCTGATCGAAGAGTTCATCCCCGCCTCGGCAGGAGGGCCACCGCCCTTCACCCGGCTGCCGCGTTTCACCGGCCGGTGTCCCACCGGCGACCTTGCCGACCACTGGGACGACGGCGCCGTCGACCTCTGGCACGACGAGTGCGTCCCGGTCGTACGCGGGATCGCCGACCGGGCGGACACGATCCGGCACGCGGTGTGGGCCGCTCAGGCACGGGTGCTGCTGCCATGGATCGAGACACGCCGCCAGGCTGTCGCGGCCGACCTGTTCCGGGTGAGCGGGAAGGCGGCGGTGAGGTCCGTCCTCGGTGACGTCCCGGACGTGCTCGAGGTAGGTCCGCTGTTCGTGGCGGTCCGGGCATTGTCCGGCCGCAACCGGCCCCCTCTGCGGGACGCGGTTCACCTGCTCTGGCAGGCCCGCAACAAGCTGGCCCACCTGACGGCCTTGACTAGCGACGAGCAACGAGATCTCATTGCCGCGTTCGCTCCGCTGAAATTGGACGGCGGCCGGTGACTGAAGTCGCCGCCCGTGTCGAGGAGCAGAGGGGTCAGCCGACGAGCGAGGCCGCTCAGCACCGACGGAGGTCATCACGCCGGTCATTCCGATGATCCGCCGGGACATGGCCGCGCGGCGCATGACATGGAACCGGCGCCCGACACGTCATGGCCGCCCGCTGCTCCGGTTTAGAAGGTTCTTACTGTCGTGGTAGCTCGCTGGTCGCTCGGATGTCTCCAAGCGTGGCCGGACGCTCCCGAACGCATGCGGAACTCGACGAGGTGGCTGGTGCGGTCCGTCAGTTGCTGTCCACCATCTCATGTCTGACCAGCCCGGACCTGACCGGACGGATAGTTTGTGGCTGCGGACGAATCGCGGTAACTCTACGAAGCCATACAGAGTGGCCAACGACGGACTTTTAATCCATAGGTTCCGGGTTCGAGTCCCGGGCGGCCCACTTTGACCTGTGATTATGGCACTGAGTAACCGGATCAATGCGCTATATTGCCCGTTCTGCGGTGTGCATCAGTCCAGCCCCTGATCCGCTTTGCATCCGTGGTACCCGCCTCGGGGATGTCCTCGCCGCTCCGGTCGCTGGGCTCCTCAGCCCAGGCGACGCCGGGCCGGGACCGCGAGATATGTCAGGACGGCGAGTACGCGACGGTGCCCGCCGTCGGTCGGGGCCAGGCCCAGCTTGCCGAAAATGGCGTTGATGTGCTTGTGCACGGCGTTCGCGGTGATGAACAGTCGGCCGGCGATCTCGGTGTTGTCGCGGCCCTCGGCCATCAGCGCGAGCACCTCCCGTTCCCGCGGGGTCAGCATGGAGACGGGGTCGTCGCTGGCCCGGGTCAGTAGCTGGGCGATGACCTCGGGGTCGAACGCGGTGCCGCCGCCGGCTACCCGGCGTAGCGATTCAATGAACTCGTCGATGCGGCTGACCCGGTCCTTGAGCAGGTAGCCGATGCCACGCGGGGCGCCGGCGAGTAGCTGGGTGGCGTACTCCCGCTCGACGTACTGGGAGAACACCAGCACCGGGAGGTCCGGGTGGCGGCGCCGGGCTTCGATGGCGGCCCGGATGCCCTCGTCGCGGAACGTCGGTGGTAGCCGGACGTCGACGACGGTCACGTCGGGGCGGTGCTCGTCGACCGCGTCGAGGAACGAGTCGGCGTCGGCGACGGTCGCGACCACTGTGAAGCCGTTGGTGCTGAGCATCAGCTCCAAGCCGCCGGACAGGAACTCGTTGTCCTCGGCGATCACCGCTCGGAGCACGGCACCTCCAGCGTGATCTCGGTCGGTCCGCCTATCGGGCTGCGCACGTTGAGCGTGCCGTCGAGCGCGCCGGCCCGCCGGCGGATGCCGGCGAGGCCGGTTCCTCGCGCTTCGTCCGCCCCGCCGGCGCCGTCGTCGGTCACCGTCACGGTCAACAGATCGCCGTGACGGTACGCGCGGACGCCCGCACGAGTTGCGCGACTGTGCCGGGTAACGTTGCTCAGCGCCTCGGTGACCGCGAAGTATGCCACCGTCTCCACCGCCGCGGGTACCCGGCCGAAGTCACCGACGTCCACGGTGGTCGGTAGGCCGCTGCGGGCCGCCACAGCGACGAGCGCGCCGGCCAGGCCCTGGTCGGCC